>NZ_BOPU01000001.1:637544-830985 GCF_017312765.1 Phycicoccus sp. DTK01
GACCTTCGCCCGCGGGGCGCCGATCCCGGAACGCGTGTCCAGCACCCTCTTCGGGGACACCGCCACGAACCCCGACCCCGATCGTGCGAGCTTCGGGGTGACGGGACCGGACGGCGTCGACCCGGAACCTGATCCCACTGCGTTGCGGGCGGCGATGCTGAACGTGTACCGCGTGCCGTTCGTCAACCCGGTCACGGTAGCGGTCGTCGCTCCGGCCGTCGACGCGGTGCGACCGCCGGGGCTGGCGGTCACGGTGTAACCGGTGACCGCAGAGCCACCCGAGACCACGGGCGCGGTCCACGTCACCTCGGCCTGCCCGTCCCCCGCTGTCGCCGAAACACCGGTCGGCACCCCGGGCGTCGTCGCCGGTGGGAGCTCGTCACCGATGATCCACCCGAGGTCGACGCGGCGGGGGAGCCGCTGGTCGTCGAGGTAAACCAGGCGCGCCGTGTCCGCGTCGGCAGCCACCCCGGACCCCGTGGCCACCGGTCCGTAGCGCCGCTGCTCCCCCGTGCCCCCGAGGTCACGGACCTCGACGAAGGCGCGCGTCACATCCTGGTCGGTCACGTAGGTGAGCCAGCTGACGAATCCCGCGCCCAAATACACGCTGGCCGAGCCGGCCGGCACAATCAGCGGGGCTTGTCGCCCGGTGAGTTCCACCACGGTCGACGAGCTTCCGCACCGGAGCAGGGCGAACCGGTCAACGACCTGAATTCCGTCAACGCACCTCGACCGCAGGCCGGTCACCACGGAACGGTCAGGCGTGACCCCGGTCAGGTCCCGGGCCCGCACGACACCGCTCGCGTCCGGCGCAGACCACAGCATGGTGCCGTCCACCCAGAACCATGTGGTGTTGGTCACGGATCCGAACGACGCGCCGGTCCGGGCGTCCTCGAACCTGGTCGTGGGTGCTCCGTCCGCCGTGCGCTGGAGGACCTGGCCTCCCCCGCTCAGCACCAGGCTGTCCGTGGTCGTCACGTCGCGGTGACCGCCAGCCCAGCTGAGTCGGCGCAGGGTGGGATGACCGTGGGCGGCCGGGACCAGCGTGAGGAGGGTGCCTCCCCGGGCGTCGATCAGGCCTCCCTCGACCGGCTCCCCGCCGACCGAGAGGGGCGCGGGCGGTGCGGACCCATCCACCGGCTGCGACCACGTCTCGGCCGGGGGCGACGGGCTCTGGTCGACGAAACCGGTGTGGAGCCGGCCGTCGGCCAGGGTCAAGACGTCCACAGGTCGGCCGATCTCCGGGAGGTCCGCCAGCGTCCTCGTCGGGACCCCGTCGCCGGCGATGACCATCCGACCGTTCTCCGTGTCGGCCAGGTGCGCGAAGATGCGACCGTCGCCCAGACTGCGGACCTCCAAAGCGCGCGTCAGCACGGCCGTCTCCCGGGCACCGGTCGCCAGGTCGAGGGGTTCGACACGGCTCTCGAACGCCGTGTCGGCACGCAACGACGCCAGCCGGTCGCCGAAGGCCACGTACGACCGACTGTCCGGAACGGGCTCGACCTGGACGCTCCCCGAGCCCGAGCCGTCCCGCTCCCACCACCGGACCGAGTCGGGCATGACCGAGTAGCCTTCCTCGACGACGAAGAAGCGGTGCGGCGTCGCGAACGCGCGGGTCGTCAACCGGGCGGTGTCCAGCAGGGTGGCGCGGCCGGTGTCGAGATTCAGGGCCCACGTCTGGGTGCCGCCGGTGTGGACGACGAGCCCTGTGGAGTCACCGACCGCGTACGGACCGTCCGACCCCGGAACGCCCAGCCTCATGCCCTCGACCGCGAGAACGGGCCGGCCGGGCCGCCTCAGGATTGCCAGGTTTCCCTCGTCGGGTGCCGGGAGCAGGCTCAGGACCCAGGAGGCACCCGTGGAGAAGATCGTCTCCGCCGCCGGCACGTCCACCGTCCACTGCGTCGCGCCGGTCTCCACGTCGGACACCTCGACACGGGTGCCCTCGACGGGCGACGGCACTCGCCGGACCACCGAGCTCCCGGAGAGGACGTCGCTCTGGCGGGGCTCCCCCCAGTACTCCAGGCTCCGCACGACGGAGCCATCGGTCGTCCGGTGGAGGTCGACGCGCGGGGTCTCGTACTGCCGGTAGGTCTCCCGGCGCCAGCCCACGTAGTCGGGCGAGACGAAGTGCGTCGCCGTCCCGTAGTCCGCCCGTTGTGGACGGATCGGCAGCGCAACCCCGGACGCCGGGGTGCTCCCGGTCGGGGCGGCGGCCCCGGTCGCCGCGGCCGCGGGGACCAGCAGGCCCCCCACGACCGCAGTCGCCATCACGACCCGGACCGACCGACGCACCGCTTCTCCTGACAGACCGGGCAGGACACCCCCACCTGATCGGGGATCCTAGGTGGGCCCACGCCCGGCCGTCGCCGAACGCCGGAAACCGCAGCCAACCGGCGGAGGGGCTACTCCTCGATGGTGACGCGCACGGCGCGGGCGCGCTCGAGCGCCGTCTGGAGCACGGCCAGCCGCGGGTCGGGCAGGTCGTAGAGCTCGCGCCGCGGCAGCCCGACGAGACCGCGGAGCCGCGGGTCCTCGAGGACGGCCTCGGCGAGCGACCGGTCACCGCCGACGACGAGCCCCGCCGCCCCCGACCCGGCGAGCAGCCGCACGGCGTGCTCGGTGACCGCCCCGACGAGCTCGTCGGCCTGGTTCGCCCGTCGCCGCGCGAAGCGCTGCTGGCTCCAGCCACCGGCCGCCGTGCGCGACTGCACGTAGCGGGTGCCGACCTTGTGCTGAGTCAGCCTCTCCCCCACCGCGACCCCCACGGCGTAGCCACCGCGGCGCACGAGGAGGAGCGCCAGCGGGTCGGCGTCGAGACGGTCGACGCCGACGACCCGCTGGGGGCCGTCGGCGCCGTTGTTCTCGTCGAAGCGCGCCCGCCAGCGGTCGTACCGCCCGGGCGCGACCTCGACGACGCGCGTGGTCACGCTCAGATGTTGAAGCCCAGGGCGCGCAGCTGCTCGCGACCGTCGTCGGTGATCTTGTCCGGGCCCCACGGGGGCATCCAGACCCAGTTGACGCGGTAGGACGCGACGAGACCCTCCAGGGAGGCCGCGGTCTGGTCCTCGATGACGTCGGTGAGGGGGCAGGCCGCCGAGGTGAGGGTCATGTCGATGACGGCGTGGTTCTGGCCGTCGACGGTGATCCCGTAGACGAGGCCGAGGTCGACGACGTTGATCCCGAGCTCGGGGTCGACGACGTCGCGCAGGGCCTCCTCGACGTCCGCCACGTTGGCGGGGGTTGCGGTGTCGGTCACTGCTGGGCTCCTTCGGCCTTGTACAGGGCATCGGTGAACGCGGCCCACGAGAGGAGGGCGCACTTGACGCGGGCGGGGTACTTGGCGACGCCGGACAGGGCGACGCCGTCGCCGATGACGTCCTCGTCGCCGGGGTCCTCGCCCTTGCTCGTGAGCATCGCCCGCATCGCCTCGTAGGTGTCACGGGCGTGGGCGACGGTGCCGCCGGTCAGCTCCTCGGCGAGGATCGACGCGGAGGCCACGCTGATCGAGCAGCCCATCGAGTCGTACGAGACGTCCTCGACGACCGCGTCGGGCCCCTCGCCGACGAGGTGCACCCGGAGGGTGACCTCGTCGCCGCACGTGGGGTTGACCTGGTGGCTCTCGCCCTCGAACGGCTCGCGCAGACCGTGGTTCACGGGCTTCTTCGAGTGGTCGAGGATGAGCTCCTGGTAGAGGTCCATCAGGCGGGCACCTCCGTCCCGAAGATCGCCGGCACGCGGTCGAGCGCCTCGAGGAGCGCGTCGACCTCGCCGGGGGTGGTGTAGGCGGCGAAGCTCGCCCGGGTGCTGGCCGGCACGCGGAGCGTCCGGTGCAGCGGCCACGCGCAGTGGTGGCCGACGCGCACCTCGACGCCGCGGTCGTCGAGCACCTGGCCGACGTCGTGCGGGTGCACGCCGTCGACGGCGAACGCGACGGCGCCGCCGCGCTCGCGCAGGTCGGCCGGCCCGAGGACGGTGACCCACGGCCGCTCGGCCAGCCCGCGCAGCAGGCGCTCGGTGAGCATCTGCTCGTGAGCGTGGACGCGGTCCATCCCGAGGGCGGTGAGGTAGTCGCACGCGGCGGCGAGCCCGACGGCCTGCGCCGCGACGGGCACGCCGGCCTCGAACTTCTGCGGCACCGGCGCGTACGTGGCCGACTCCATCGTCACGGTCTCGATCATCGAGCCGCCGGTGAGGAACACGGGCATCTCGTCGAGGAGCTCCGGGCGGCCCCAGAGGACGCCGACGCCGAGCGGGCCGAACATCTTGTGACCCGAGTACGCGAGCAGGTCGACGCCGAGGTCGGTGACGTCGATCGGCAGGTGCGGCACCGACTGGCAGGCGTCGAGGACCGCGAGGGCGCCGACGGCGTGCGCGCGCTCGGCGAGCTCACGCACCGGGTTGACCGTGCCGAGCACGTTCGAGACGTGCGTGAACGCGAAGACCTTCGTCCGCTCGGTGAGGAGGGAGTCGAGGTCGGTGAGGTCGAGCCGGCCGTCCGCGGTGACGGGCACCCAGCGCAGGGTCGCGCCGGTGCGGCGGCACGCCTCCTGCCACGGGATGAGGTTGGCGTGGTGCTCCATCTCGGTGACGAGCACCTCGTCGCCCGGACGCAGCGCGAACCGGTCGCCGTGGCCGCCCCCGCCGCCGTGCGCCCCGTTCGTGAAGGCGTAGGCGACGAGGTTGAGGGCCTCGGTGGCGTTGCGGGTGAAGACGACCTCGGAGGCCTGCGCGCCGATGAAGCGGGCGATGGTCTCGCGGGCCGACTCGTAGGCGTCCGTGCCCTCCTCGGAGAGCTGGTGCGCCCCGCGGTGCACGGCGGCGTTCGTGTGCTCGTAGAAGTGCCGCTCCGCGTCGAGGACGACGGTCGGCTTGTGCGAGGTGGCCCCGGAGTCGAGGTAGACCAGCGGGTGCCCCCCGCGCACGGTGCGCGACAGGATCGGGAAGTCGGCCCGCAGGCGGGCCAGCTCCTCGTCGGTGAAGGGGGCGGCCGCCATGTCAGGCCTCGGTGGTCGCCGGGAGGAAGCGGTCGTACCCCTCGGCCTCGAGGCGCTCGGCGAGCTCGGGGCCGCCCTGCTCGGCGATCCGGCCGTCGACGAAGACGTGGACGAAGTCGGGCCGGATGTAGCGCAGGATGCGCGTGTAGTGCGTGATGAGGAGGACGCCGGAACCGGTCGACTCCTTGGCGCGGTTGACGCCCTCGGAGACGATGCGCAGCGCGTCGACGTCGAGGCCGGAGTCGGTCTCGTCGAGGACGGCGAACTTCGGCCGCAGCAGCTCCATCTGGAGGATCTCGTGGCGCTTCTTCTCGCCACCCGAGAAGCCCTCGTTGACGTTGCGCTCGGCGAACGCCGGGTCCATGCGCAGGTTGCCCATGGCGTCCTTGACGTCCTTGACCCAGGTGCGCAGCTTCGGGGCCTCGCCGGAGACGGCAGTCTTGGCGGTCCGCAGGAAGTTCGAGACGGTGACGCCGGGGACCTCGACGGGGTACTGCATCGCGAGGAAGACGCCGGCGCGGGCGCGCTCGTCGACGCTCATCGCGAGGACGTCCTCGCCGTCGAGCGTGACGGTGCCCGAGGTGACGGTGTACTTCGGGTGGCCGGCGATCGAGTAGGCGAGCGTCGACTTGCCCGAGCCGTTGGGGCCCATGATGGCGTGGGTCTGGCCGGACTCGATGGTCAGGGTGACACCGCGGAGGATCTCCTTGGTGCCCTGCTCGGTCTCGACGGTGACGTGCAGGTCCTTGATCTCAAGGGTGGACATACGTGGGGTCAGAGCTCCTCGGACAGGGCGACGAAGACGTCGTCACCCTCGGTGCGGACGGTGTGGACGGCGATGGGGGCGATGGCGGGCGGGCCGGTCGGCTCGCCGGTGCGCAGGTCGAAGCGCGAGCCGTGGAGCCAGCACTCGAGGGTGCAGCCGTCGAGCTCGCCCTCGGAGAGCGAGACGTTGGCGTGGCTGCACGTGTCGTCGACGCAGTGGACGGCGCCGTCCTCGGTGCGGACGATCGAGACGCGGCGCCCCTCGATCTCGGCGAGGGCGGCCCCGACGGCCGGCAGCTCGTCGAGCCGGCAGACGTAGGTGAAGCCCTCCTCGGTCAGCTGCTCGCTCACGCGGCGCCCCCGGCGAGCTCGCGCTCGATGGCCTCCATGAGGCGCTCCTGCACCTCGGGGACGCCGATGCGGCCGACGACGCTCGCGAAGAACCCGCGGACGACGAGGCGGCGGGCCTCGTCCTCGGGGATGCCGCGCGCCATGAGGTAGAAGAGCTGCTCGTCGTCGAACCGGCCGGTGGCCGAGGCGTGCCCGGCCCCCTCGATCTCGCCGGTCTCGATCTCGAGGTTGGGCACCGAGTCGGCGCGGGCGCCGTCGGTGAGCAGCAGGTTGCGGTTGAGCTCGTAGGTGTCGGTGCCCTCGGCCGCGGCGCGGATGAGGACGTCGCCGACCCAGACGGTCCGGGCGGTCTCGCCCTGGAGCGCGCCCTTGTACTCGACGTTGCTGCGGCAGTGCGGCGCCTCGTGGTCGACGAAGAGCCGGTGCTCGAGGTGCTGGCCGGCGTCGGCGAAGTAGACACCGAGACCCTCGAACGACCCGCCGGGACCGGCGTAGGTGGCGTTCGTGTTCAGCCGGACGACCCCGCCGCCGAGCGTCACGGCGATGTGCCGGACGCGGGCGTCGCGGCCGACGACGACGTCGTGCTGGCCGAGGTGGTGCGAGGCGTCGTCCCACTCCTGGACCGAGACGAGCGTGACGTCCGAGCCGTCGCCGGCGAGGACCGTGAGCACCTCGGAGTAGTCCGCGGTGCCGTCGTGCTCGAGGAGGACGGTGGCCTTCGCGAAGCGGCCGACGCGCACGGTGACGTGCCCGTGGACGAGGCCCTGCTCGCCGCCGGTCAGGCGCAGCCGCACCGGCTCGGTGAGCTCGGCCTCGGCCGGGACGTCGACGAGCGCCACGCCACCGCTGTGCGCGGCGGCGACGGCGGCCGCGCGGTCCTGCGGCGCGGGCACGCCGAGCGCCTGCCAGTCGGCGACGGGGAGGGTCGAGACGGTGACGCCCTCGGGGAGGTTCTCCTCCCAGGTCAGGCACTCACCGGTCGCCTCGTCGCGGAAGAAGGTGCCGAGCCGGTCGACCGGCGTGAAGCGCCACTCCTCCTCGCGCCCGTGCGGGACCGGGAACGCGTCGACGTCGAAGGACGCCGTGCGCTCGGCGCGCGACTGGTCCGGGACCATCGTCGCGGCGCTGTGGGTGTGGGCGCCCTCGGTGGGGCGCTGGGGGGTCAGCAACGGCATCAGCCGACTGCTCCTTCCATCTGCAGCTCGATGAGGCGGTTCAGCTCGAGGGCGTACTCCATGGGCAGCTCCTTGGCGATCGGCTCGACGAAGCCGCGCACGATCATCGCCATCGCCTCCTCCTCGGACATGCCACGGGACATGAGGTAGAAGAGCTGGTCCTCGGAGACCTTGGAGACCGTGGCCTCGTGGCCCATCTGGACGTCGTCCTCGCGGATGTCGACGTAGGGGTAGGTGTCGGAGCGGCTGATCGTGTCGACGAGCAACGCGTCGCAGACGACCGAGCTCTTCGAGCCGGTCGCGCCCTCCATCACCTGGACCAGGCCCCGGTAGGAGGTGCGGCCACCGCCGCGGGCGACGGACTTGGAGACGATCGAGCTGCTCGTGTTCGGGGCGGCGTGCACCATCTTCGAGCCGGCGTCCTGGTGCTGGCCCTCGCCGGCGAAGGCGATGGACAGCGTCTCGCCCCGGGCGTGCTCGCCGAGGAGGAAGACCGCCGGGTACTTCATCGTCACCTTGGAGCCGATGTTGCCGTCGATCCACTCCATCGTCGCGCCCTCGGCGCAGGTCGCGCGCTTGGTGACGAGGTTGTAGACGTTGTTCGACCAGTTCTGGATCGTCGTGTAGCGGACGCGGGCGTTCTTCTTGACGACGATCTCGACGACCGCGGAGTGCAGCGAGTCCGACTTGTAGATCGGCGCGGTGCAGCCCTCGACGTAGTGCACGTACGAGCCCTCGTCGGCGATGATCAGCGTCCGCTCGAACTGGCCCATGTTCTCGGTGTTGATGCGGAAGTAGGCCTGGAGCGGGATGTCGACGTGGACGCCCGGCGGGACGTAGATGAACGAGCCGCCCGACCACACGGCGGTGTTGAGCGCCGCGAACTTGTTGTCGCCGGCCGGGATGACCGAGGCGAAGTACTCGCGGAAGAGGTCCTCGTGCTCGCGCAGGCCGGTGTCGGTGTCGACGAAGATGACGCCCTTCTCCTCCAGGTCCTCGCGGATCTGGTGGTAGACGACCTCCGACTCGTACTGCGCGGCGACGCCGGCGACGAGGCGCTGCTTCTCGGCCTCGGGGATGCCGAGCCTGTCGTAGGTGTTCTTGATGTCCTCGGGCAGGTCCTCCCAGGAGGTCGCCTGCTTCTCGGTGGACTTCACGAAGTACTTGATGTTCTGGAAGTCGATGCCGGTGAGGTCGCTGCCCCAGCTCGGCATGGGCTTCTTGTCGAACAGCCGCAGCGACTTCATCCGCAGGTCCTTCATCCACTGCGGCTCGCTCTTGCGGTCGGAGATGTCGGCGACGACCTCCTCCGACAGGCCGCGGCGCGCGGTGGAGCCCGCGGTGTCGCTGTCGGCCCACCCGTACTCGTAGGTGCCGAGGTCCTTCAGACCCGGGTTGAGCTCTTCGATGTGGCTCGTCATCGCGATGGCCTCTCGGTAGGGGTCGGGACGAACGTGGTGCAGACGTGGTCGCCGTGGGCGAGGGTCGCCAGGCGCTGGACGTGGACGCCGAGGAGTCGGGAGAACGCCTCGGTCTCGGCCTCGCACAGCTCGGGGAACTCGCTCGCGACGTGCTGGACCGGGCAGTGACCCTGGCACAGCTGCACACCGGTCAAGGCCGCCGGGCCGCCGGGTGTTCCCACCGGGCGGGCGGAGGCCGAGTAGCCCTCGGTGCTCAGGGCGTCGACGAGGGCGTCGGCGCGCGAGCGCACGTCCTGCCCCGCGTCGTCGAGGCGCCCGGCGAGCCGGGCCTCGAGGTGGGCGACGCGCTCCTCGGCGAAGGCCTGGACCGCGTGCTCGCCGCCGGTGCGGCGCAGGAAGCGCAGCGCCTCGCCGGCGAGGTCGTCGTAGTCGGACGCCAGGGCGCGGTGGCCGGCGTCGGTGAGGAGCCACTCCTTCGCGGGGCGGCCGCGCCGGCGCGGGCCGGCGGCGTCGCGGGCGAGGACGAGACCCTCGGCGAAGAGGTTGTCGACGTGGCGGCGCACGGCGGTCTCGGTGAGGCCGAGCCGCTCGACGAGGGCGGTGATGCTCACCGGGCCCTCCTGGCTCACGACACGCAGCACCCGGTCGCGCGTGCGCGACTCGTCGACGGAGGCTGCGGGATTAACCACACACCCATGTTAGGTAATTGCTCCGACGACGTCCAAGGAAGGGTCGCCTAACCCGTGACACGGGTGAGGGACCGGGTCAGGCGGGGGCCGTGCCCGGCTCGTCGCAGGGGTCGTCGGCGTCCGGGCCGTCGAGCTCGTCGTCGCCCTCGATCGGGAGGAAGACCGACTGCATCCGGCGGCGCGGCGGGGCGACCGACTCGGACCCGAGCAGCCGCTCGCGCAGCGGCGCGGTGAGCACGCCGAGCGGGGCGGTGAGGACGTACCCGTAGGCGACGACGATCCCGGTGAGGCCCGGTGCCACGACGAGCCCGATGACGATGGCGGCCGCGACGAGACCCGTCGTCAGCCGGGCGCCCGGCGTCGTGGGCTGGAGCAGGTTGCGGAAGGACCGGAAGCGGATCGTCATCACCATGAGGAAGGCGGGGACGACGCTGACGAGCAGCGGGAACCAGGCCTGCCACGGGCCGGTGCCCGGGCCGAAGAACGGCGAGTCGAGGGCGAAGATCGTCGCGATGACGACGCTCGCGGCGCCCGGGGACGGCAGGCCGACGAAGTACCGCTTGTCGGCGGCGGGGTCGATCGTCACGTTGAAGCGGGCGAGGCGGAAGGCCGCGCACGAGAGCCAGAGGAAGGCGACGAGCCACGCGAGCACCGGCCAGTCGCTCAGGGCCCAGGTGTGGACGAGGACGGCCGGCGCCACCCCGAAGGAGATGAGGTCGGCCAGGGAGTCGAGCTGGAGGCCGAACGGCGAGGTCGCCCCGACCAGGCGCGCGACGAAGCCGTCGGCGATGTCCATGACGATCGAGAAGGCGATGAGGACCGCCGCCAGGGTGAAGTGCCCCCGGAACGCGAGCAGCACCGACGAGAAGCCGCTCACCATGTTGAGCGTCGTGAACGTGCTCGGGGCGAGGAGGCGGGCGCGCTCCCGCTTCGGCAGCTGGCGCAGCGAGACGACGCGGGCGCCGGTCGGCGAGACGAGCCGCCAGCGGTCGAGGATCCGCCGGCGGCCGGTGCTCGTGTCGGACGCGTCGCTGCTCATCGCTCCCCCTCGTGGCCCGTGCCCGCCTCAGGGCCCGTCGTCTCGGTGGGCGACGTGGCGGGCCCGGCCTCCCGGTCGATGCGTGGCATGGGCCCCACCCTAGGATGCCGGGCATGGTGGCCGCTGTCCTCGTGCGTGAGCTGCGGCGCGTGTTCCGGACGACGACGGCCGTCGACGGGGCCTCCTGGTCGGCCGACGCCGGGCGCGTCACCGCGCTCCTCGGCCCCAACGGCGCCGGCAAGACGACGACCGTCGAGTGCCTCGAGGGCCTGCAGCGCCCGGACGCCGGCGAGGTCCGCGTCCTCGGCACCGACCCGTGGCACGCCGACGCCGCCCACCGCGCCGCCGTCGGCGTGATGCTCCAGGACGGCGGCCTCCCGACGACCGTGCGCCCCCTCCCGCTCCTGCACCACCTCGCGGCCCTGCACCGGGCGCCGAGGCCGGTCGACGAGCTCGCCGAGCGGCTGGGCATCCACGAGTTCGCCCGCACGACGGTCCGCCGGATGTCCGGCGGCCAGCGGCAGCGCGTGGCACTGGCCGCCGCCCTCGTCGGGCGGCCGGAGGTCCTCTTCCTCGACGAGCCGACCGCCGGGCTCGACCCCCACGCGCGCCTCGACGTCTGGGACCTCGTGCGCGCCGAGGCCGGGCGCGGCGTCTGCGTGGTCGTGACGACCCACTCCTTCGAGGAGGCCGAGCGGCTCGCCGACGACGTCGTCGTCATGGCCGGCGGACGGGTCGTCGCCGAGGGGCCGCTGGCCCGGGTGCGCGGCGACCGGTCGCTCGAGGACGTCTACTTCTCCCTGACCCGCCGCCGGGAGGCGTCGTGAGCGCGCCCACGGCGCCCCGGGGCCGGGTGCTCGCGCAGGCCC
Organism: Phycicoccus sp. DTK01; assembly: GCF_017312765.1. NCBI lineage: Bacteria > Bacillati > Actinomycetota > Actinomycetes > Micrococcales > Intrasporangiaceae > Phycicoccus > Phycicoccus sp. DTK01. Next base: position 648,851 of record NZ_BOPU01000001.1, read on the forward strand.
GCTTCGAGAGCCGGGTGCTGCTGGCCAACGGCGAGCAGCTGCTCGTCTCGGTCGTCCTGCCCGCCCTCGCGCTCGCGGGGCTCGCCCTCGCCTCCGTCCCGGACCTCGGCGCGGGGCGCCGGGTCGACCTCGCCGCCGCCGGGGCGCTCGCCCTCGCCGTCGTCTCCACCGCGTTCACGGGGCAGGCCATCTCGACGGGCTTCGACCGGCGCTCGGGGGTGCTGCGGATGCTGGGCACGACACCGCTGGGGCGCGGTGGCCTGCTCGCCGGCAAGGCGCTCGCCGTGCTGACCGTGCTCGCCGTCCAGGTGGTCGTGCTCGGCGCGCTGGGTCTGGCCCTCGGCTGGCGTCCCCCGGCGGGCGGGCTGCTGCCGGGGCTGGTCTCGCTGCTCCTCGGGACAGCGACGTTCGTCGGTCTCGCCCTGCTCCTCGCGGGGACCGTCCGGGCCGAGGCCGTGCTCGCGATCGCCAACCTCGCGTGGGTCGTCCTGCTCGGGCTCGGCGTGCTCGTGCCGACCGACCGGCTCCCGGGCGCGCTCTCGACCGTCGCCGCGGCGCTGCCCTCCGGAGCCCTCGGGGACGCGACGCGCGTCGCGCTCGTCGACGGCGGCTGGCCGTGGGGGCAGTGGGCCGTCCTCGTCGTGTGGGGTGCGGCGGCCGGCGCGGCCGCCGTGCGCTGGTTCCGCTGGTCCGGCTGAGCGGCCGAGCGGGTTCGGCCGGCCACGACGGCCCGTCGTAGCATCTGACGCGTGAGCCCCCTCCCCCTCGTCACCGGCGAGGTCTCGACCCGGACGGTCCGTCGCTGGGCCTGGGCGAGCCTCGTCGCGAACACCGTCATCATCGTCACCGGGGCCCTCGTGCGCCTCACCGGCTCCGGCCTCGGCTGCCCGACGTGGCCGCGCTGCACCGACGAGTCCTTCGTGCCGCACCGCGAGCTCGGCGCCCACGGGGTCATCGAGTTCGGCAACCGGCTGCTCACCTACGTCCTCATCGCCGTCGCCGTGCTGACCTTCGTCGCCGTCTGGCGGTGGAGCCGCACGAGCCGGTCGCTGCGGGTCCACGCGTTCCTCCTGGCCTTCGGCATCCCGTTCCAGGGCGTCGTCGGCGGGATCACCGTCCTGACCCAGCTCAACCCGTGGGTCGTCGCGATCCACCTCCTGCTCTCGCTCGTGCTCGTCGCCGGGTCGGTGTGGCTGCTCCTGCGCGTCACGGACCGGCTCGGGACGCCCGCGGCGCCGGGTCTGCGGCGCGCGACCCTCCTCATGCAGGCGCTCGTCTGGGTCGTCGTCTACCTCGGCACCGTCGTCACCGGCAGCGGCCCGCACGCGGGCGATGCCGACGCCCCGCGCAACGGCCTGGACCCGCAGGTGTGGAGCCACGTGCACGCCGTGGGTGTCTACGCCCTCGTCGCCGTGACGGTGGTCCTCTGGTGGGGCTCGCGCGGCACGGCCCTGCGCGGCCCGGTCACGACGCTGCTCGTCGTCGAGCTCGCCCAGGGCGCGATCGGCTTCGCGCAGTACTGGACCGGTCTGCCCATCCCGCTCGTCGCGCTGCACCTGCTCGGGGCCGCCGTGCTCGTCGCCGCCGCCACGCGCGTCCTGCTCCTCTCCCGCGGGGTGCTCGTGCCGGGCACGCCGGCTGCGCGCCGGCGCGACGCCGCCCTCACCGCCTGAGGCGCCCGGCCCCGACCGCTCAGGGGTCCAGGAGGCCGGTGCTGCGAGCGACCGCCACGGCCTCGCCGCGGCTCGCCGCCCCGAGCTTGGCGAGGATGTTCGACACGTGCACGCTCGCCGTCTTCGTCGTGATGAACAGCTCGCGCCCGACCTCCCCGTTGGACCGCCCGAGCGCGAGCAGCGCGAGCACCTCGTGCTCGCGCGCCGTGAGCCCCTGGGCGGGACCACGGTCGGTGGCCAGGGTGTCGAGCGCGGTGAGCAGCGGCGCCGCCCCGAGCGACACGGCGACCACCCGGACGTTCTCGAGCACCCCGTCCGCCCGGCGGTCCCCGGTCGACAGGAGCACCTCCCCCAGCCGCAGGCGGGCCCGGGCGCTCTCGTAGGGGTCTCCTCGCTCCTCGGCCAGGGTCACGGCGTCCTCCCAGGCCGTCACGAGGGTCTCGGCCTCGACCGGCTCACCTGCGGCGCGCCGCAGCCGCAGCCGCTCCGCGGCGAGCCGCGCCAGCCACATCCGCCCCTCCAGCTCGGGTCCGGGCGAGCCCTCCGGCCAGACGAGGGCCGCCTCCGCGGCGAGCCGCTCCCCCTCGTCGAGGAGCCGCCCGCGGGTCGCCGCCGAGGCCGTCGACGCGGCGCTCGCCAGGTGCCCCACGACGAGGGCGGCCAGACGGACCTCCACCGGTGCGTGCTCGACCGACCACGCCGCGCGCAGCGAGGTCACGAGCTCGGCGCGCAGCGCCAGGACGCGGTCGAGCACGCCGCAGCGCCCCAGCACGTCGAGCGCCGCGACGCCGGCCTGCACCGGGATGCGGGAGTCGTCCGGCCAGAACGGGCGCCCGGCCGCGAGGGTGGCCTCGACGTCGGGCTCCCCACGCGCGGCGTGGACGTAGCCCACCGCCGCGTCGATGCTGGCGCGCGCCGACGGCGACGCGCCGACACGGCCCCGCTCCGCGAGCTCCAGCGCGTGGTCCCACCGACCGAGCTCGAACGCGACGGTGATCGCGAGGGCGAGCGCGTCGACCGAGTAGACCGAGGCCGCGAGGCCCGCGCGGCGCGCCTCGTCGACGACGCGCTCGAAGCCGGCGAGCGCCGCGGGGAGGTCGCTCTGCCGGTGGTGCACGACGGCGAGGATGTGCAGCGCCCGGAGGAACGCGAGGTCCGGGGTGTCCCGCCAGCCCTCGACGACCCCCTGGAGGCGCCGGACCGACCCGTCGGGGTCGCCCGCGGCCTGGGCGAGCCAGGCGAGGTTCGAGCTGAGGTCGACGCGGTCGGCGTGGAGTCCGTGCTCGACGGCGAGGCCCATCGCCTCGTCGGCGACGGCGAGCGCCTCCTCGACCAGCCCGGCGTCGGTCAGCGCGTCGGCGCGACGGGTCAGGACCGACACGCGCAGGGCCACGGGGGCGTCGGTGTCGAGGAGCGAGAGCGCCTCGGCCGTGACGGTCAGCCGGTCGACGCGCTCCTCCGTCAGCCGTGCGGCGTACGCGAGGGCCGCGAGCAGCTCGGCCCGCTCGCGCGGCGCCCCCTCGGCGTCCGCCAGCCGGGCCCGCAGCAGCGCGACGGCACGGCCGGCGCGTCCGGCCCCGTTGGCGGCGGCCGCGGCCCGCAGGGTGAGGTCGTGCACGACCTCGGGGTCGTCGGTGAGCCCCAGCGCGGTCTCGTAGTGACCCAGCGCCTCGGCCGGTCCACCCATCCGGCGGGCGGTGTCCCCGGCCCGGGCCGAGGCGTGCAGGGCGGTGGCGCGGTCGCCGGCCGCGAGGGCGTGGCGCGCGAGGTCCGCCGCCGCACCGAGCCGCTCGTCCTCGCGCAGGGCCTCGACGCAGGCGCGGTGCAGCTGGAGGCGCTCGGTCGGCAGCAGGTCCTCGGACACCGCCTCGGCCAGGAGGGCGTGCCGGAACTCGTAGCCGAGCTCCCCCCACGGCTCGAGCACGTGGTGCTCGACCGCCTGTCGCAGGGCCGAGCGCAACGTCGGGGGCGGCACGTCGGCGACCCGCTCGAGCAGGGCGTGCGGCACGCGCCGGCCGACCACGGCGGCCACCCGGACGACGGCCTGCGCGTCGTCGTCGAGCCGCTCGACCCGCCCGAGGAGGAGCCGGCCGAGCTCGGGCGCCGAGCCGTCGGCCGCCGCGACGGCCAGCTCCTCGGCGAGGAAGGCGTTGCCCTCGGCGCGGGCGGTCACCCCGTCGACGAGCGGGTCGGGCAGCGCCGCGGCGCTGCGGACGATCCGGCGCACGGCGTCGTCGGGCAGTCGCCCGAGCTCGAGGCGGGCCAGGCGCGGCAGCCGCGACCAGACGGCGAGCGCCGGGGCGAGCGGGTGCCGGCGGTGCACGTCGTCGCTGCGGTAGGTGACGACCAGCGAGACGCCCTCGGGCGCACCGCGCGTGAAGAGCAGGGTCAGCAGCTCACGGGTGGACTCGTCGGCCCAGTGCGCGTCCTCGACGACGACGAGCGCGCCGCCCTCGCGTCCGAGGACGCCCAGCACCGCGTGGACGGCCTCCACCAGGTCGGCGCGGGCCGTCTCCCTCGCCGAGGCGGAGAGCCGGGGCACGAGCGGGACGAGGCCGGGGTGCGCCTCGACGAGCTCGTCGACGAGGTCTCGCTCGCGCCCGTCGAGGGCGGCCAGCATCTCGACGAAGGGCAGGTACGGCAGGGTCCCGACGTCACCCACGCAGTGGCCGAGGAGGACCCGCCGGGTCGTGGTCTCGTCGACGAGGCGGGCGACCACGGCGCTCTTCCCGATGCCGGCGTCGCCGCCGAGGAGGACCGCCCCACCGTCCCCCGGTCCGCCGAGGGCCTCCCGCAGTCGGCCCAGCTCGGGGTCACGGCCGACGAGGACGGCGCTCGGACGGGTGGGCACGGTGCCGATCATGGCACCCGTCACGGGTGGCGGGGGCGACCCGGCGCGAGCACCGGCCGCGACGCCCGGCGGCGCAGGCGCTCGGCGAGCCGGCGCACCGGGTGGTCCGGTGCTCCGCGGTCCGGGGTCGACACGATGCGGGTGCTCCCCCACCGCTCGAGGCGGTACTCGAGCTCGGCGCGGACGAAGAGCGGGTCGGCGGAGGTGTTCACGGTGGTCTCCTCTCGGTGCCGGCGGCCGGGTGCCGCCGACCCCTCCACCGTCGGGCGCTGAGGCAGGGCGGCACATGGGGCGTCCTCCCGGATCGGCGGCGCGACTCGGGGCCTGAGGTACCTCAGGTGGATGTCCCGTCGTACCGATATCCACAAGACCCATTGCACAACACATATTGTGGGTCTACCGTCGACGGCATGACCCGACCCGAGATCCGCACGCTGCGCGACGCCGCCCCCCTCGCGGCGCTCGCCCACCCCTTCCGCTCCCGGATGATGGACTCGCTCAAGGTCGACGGCCCCGGCACCGCCTCGATGCTCGCGGCCCGCACCGGCCAGGCCGTCGGCAACGCGAGCCACCACCTCAAGGTGCTCGCCCGGGCCGGCCTCGTCGAGGAGGCCCCCGAGCTGGCGCGCGACCGCCGCGAGCGGTGGTGGCGCCTGGTCTCCGCCGGCACCCGGTGGAGCAGCGCCGAGCTCGCCGACGACCCGGCCGCCGCCACCGCGGCCCGCGAGGCGGAGGCCCTCCAGCTGCGCCGCCAGGTCGAGCGCATCACCACGTGGCTGGCCGACCGCGACGCCGACCCCGCCTGGGAGGACGCGGCGTTCGCCAACCAGAACTGGCTGCGCCTCTCCCCCGCCGAGCTCCGGCAGGTCGCCGAGGAGACCATCGCCCTCTACCGCCGCTGGGCCGACCGCGAGGTCCCGGACGACGGCGTCGAGCGCGAGCCGGTCCTCGTCGTCGCCCGGGGGTTCCCGTGCCGTCCATGACGGGGGCCGTCCGCGCCGCGACCGAGCCACCACCCCTGCGCCGCAGCCGGAACTTCCGTCTCTTCTGGGCCGGCGAGGGCGTCAGCGTCCTCGGCGCGATGACCACCACGGTGGTCGTCCCGCTCCTCGCGGTGACGACCTTCGACGCCGGGCCCGGCTGGATGGGGCTGCTCACGGCCGCCGCCTGGCTGCCCTGGCTCCTCGTCGGCCTGCCCGCCGGCGCCTGGGTGGACCGGCTCGACCCGCGCCGGGTGATGCTCGTCGCCGACCTCGTCGCGGCGGCCGCCGTCGGCTCCATCCCCGTCGCGGCCCTGCTCGGGGTGCTCGACCTCCCGCACCTGCTCGCGGCGGTGCTCGCGAACGGCACGTGCGCCGTGTTCTTCCGGACGGCCTACGGCGCCTTCGTGCCCCGTGTCGTCCGGGCCGACGACCTCGATGCCGCCAACGGCCGCCTCTACGGCACCGAGTCCGCGATGCAGGTCGCCGGGCCGGGCGTCGGCGGCCTGCTCGTCCAGCTCGTCGGGGCCGCGACCGCCGTCGTCGCGGACGTCGCGGGCTTCCTCGTGTCGGCGGCCTGCCTGTGGCGGATGGACCCCGCCGCGCTCCGCCCCCCGCCGGAGCGTCCGGCCCGCGAGCCGCTGCGGCGCGAGATCGCCGACGGCGTGGGGGTGGTCGTGCGCGACCGGTACCTGCGCTTCTTCACCCTGCAGGGCGCGGCCTCGAACTTCGCGCTGACCGGCTACGGGGCGCTGCTCGTCCTCTTCCTCGTCCGCGACCTCGGTGTCGCGCCCGGCACCGTCGGCCTCCTCGTGGCCGCCGGCAGCGTCGGCGGTCTCGTCGGCGCGGCCGTCGCCACGCCCCTCGCGCGCCGCGTCGGCACCGCGCGGGCGATGCGGTGGCTCCAGGTCGTGGGGGGACCGACCGCCCTGCTCGTGCCGCTCGCCGGCCCCGGCGTCGCCGTGGCGCTCGTGCCCCTCGGCGTCGCCCTCGTCGGGGTCGGGGTCGTCGGGGCCAACGTCGTCCGGTCGGCGTTCCGTCAGCGCTGGACCCCGCCGACGCTGCTCGGCCGGACCATGTCGGCCTCGTCGGTGCTCAACTTCGGCACGATGCCGCTCGCGGGGCTCGTCGCCGGATGGCTCGGCAGCACGCTCGGCGTCCACGAGACGATCGTCGCGATGACCGCGCTGCACGCCCTCGTGTCGCTCGCGGTCTGGGTCGGGCCCTACCGCGCCGGCCGTGACCTGCCCGCGGGGGTCAGCGCAGCGGCAGGTGGAGCAGCGGGTCGACGGCCACCGCGAGGAACACGACGGTGACGTACGTGATCGAGTAGTGGAAGAGCCGCATCGGCTTGAGCGCCAGGCCCGTGACCCCGCGCCGCGCGGCGCCCAGGAGGCGGTGGGCCTCGGCGACGAAGAGCGCACCGGACGCGACGGCCACGACCGTGTAGAGCCAGCCCATCGACGCCACCGGCACGAGCGCGAGCGAGACCGCGACCATGACCCAGGAGTAGGCGACGATCTGGCGGCCGACCGTGACCGGCCCCTTCTCGACGGGGAGCATCGGCACCTCGGCCGAGGCGTAGTCGTCACGGAAGGCCATCGAGAGCGGCCAGTAGTGCGGCGGCGTCCAGAAGAAGATGACGAGGAAGAGGACGAGCGCCGGCCAGCCGACCGAGCCGGTGACCGCGGACCAGCCGATGAGCGTCGGCATGCAGCCGGCGATCCCGCCCCAGACGATGTTCTGCGACGTGCGCCGCTTGAGGAGCATCGTGTAGCCGACGGCGTAGAGGGCGATGGCCAGCAGCGACAGCGCGGCCGAGAGGACGTTGACGACGAGCGCGAACCACACCGTGGACGCCACCGTGAGGACCCCGCCGAAGAGCATCGCCTCGCGGACGGTGACCTCGCCGGTGACCATCGGCCGGCTGCTCGTGCGGTGCATCAGCCGGTCGATGTCGCGGTCGTAGACCGAGTTGAAGGTGTTCGCGGCGCCGGCGCTGAGGATGCCACCGGCCAGCGTCGCGACGACGAGCCACAGCGACGGCACCCCGCGCTCGGCGAGGAACATCACGGGCACGGTCGTCACGAGCAGCAGCTCGATGATGCGCGGCTTGGTGAGCGCCACGAAGGCCCCGACGCGTCGCGGACCGCGGCGGGCGGAGACCGCCGCGGGAGCGGTCGTCACGGGGGTGGTGGCCACGTCGTCCTTCGGGTCGGCCGGAAGCGTGCCCGGCGATTCTATCCGCCCGTGGGAACCACCCGTGACGCCCCCGGTCGTCACCCCCTCACGCAGGGCTAGGGTGGTTGCCAGTTGCGTCACACGGCGCCCTCACCGCCGGTGGCGACGTCACGAGCACGTCCCCGCGAGAGAGGAACCCCTTGAGCCCCACCGCCCGTCCCCGTTCCGCGTCCCCCGTCGCCGGCCGCTCCCCCGAGCTCTCGAAGCCGGTGGCCCGCAAGGCGAAGTGGTCGGACCTCGACGTCCGCGCCGTCGACACCGCCCGCATCCTCGCCGCCGACGCCGTCCAGCACAAGGGCAACGGCCACCCCGGCACCGCGATGAGCCTCGCGCCCGTGGCCTACCTGCTCTACCAGCAGGTGATGAACCACGACCCGTCCGACGCCTCGTGGCTCGGCCGCGACCGCTTCGTGCTCTCGTGCGGCCACTCGTCGCTCACGCAGTACGTGCAGCTCTACCTGTCGGGCTACGGCCTCGAGCTGTCCGACCTCAAGGCGCTGCGCACCTGGGACTCGCTGACCCCCGGCCACCCCGAGGTCCACCACACCAAGGGCATCGAGATCACCACCGGCCCGCTCGGCTCCGGCCTCGCCTCGGCCGTCGGCATGGCGATGGCCCAGCGCCGCCAGCGCGGCCTGCTCGACCCCGACGCCAAGCCCGGCCAGAGCCCGTTCGACCACCACGTGTGGGTGCTCGCCTCCGACGGCGACCTCATGGAGGGCGTGTCGGCCGAGGCCTGCTCGCTCGCCGGCCACCAGGAGCTCGCCAACCTCACCGTCGTCTACGACGCCAACCAGATCTCCATCGAGGACGACACCGACATCTCGTTCAGCGAGGACGTCGCCAAGCGCTTCGAGGCCTACGGCTGGGACGTCGTCGACGTCGACTGGCGCCAGTCCGACGACCCGGCCGGCACGCCGGAGTACACCGAGGACGTCGACGCCCTCCTCGCCGCGCTCGAGAAGAGCCGGAAGGGCAAGCGCCCCACCCTGGTCCGCCTGCACACCGTCATCGCGTGGCCCGCCCCGTCGGCGCGCGGCACCGGCAAGGCCCACGGCTCCGCCCTCGGCGACGACGAGGTCGCGGCCACCAAGGAGATCCTCGGCTTCGACCCGAAGAAGTCCTTCCCCGCCGAGCGCGAGGTCCTCGCCCACGCCCGCGAGGTCAAGAAGCGCGGCAAGGCCGCCCACCGCGAGTGGGACAAGGGCTACAAGGCGTGGCGGAAGGCCAACCCCGACCGCGCCGCCCTCCTCGACCGGCTCGTCGCCGGCGAGCTCCCGAAGGACTTCGCCAAGGCCCTCCCGGTCTTCGAGGCCGACGAGAAGGGCCTCGCCACCCGCGCCGCCTCCGGCAAGGTCCTCGGCGCCCTCGCCGACGTCCTGCCCGAGCTCTGGGGCGGGTCGGCCGACCTCGCCGAGTCCAACAACACGACGATGGCCGGCGCCGACTCGTTCATCCCGACGAGCCGCCAGACCGCCGAGTGGAAGGGCGGCCCCTACGGCCGCACGCTGCACTTCGGCATCCGCGAGAACGGGATGGGCATGATCCTCAACGGGATCGCGCTCGAGGGGATGACCCGCCCGTACGGCGGCACCTTCCTCGTCTTCTCCGACTACATGCGGCCCGCGGTCCGTCTCGCCGCCCTGCAGCAGCTGCCGGTGACCTTCGTGTGGACGCACGACTCCATCGGTCTCGGTGAGGACGGCCCGACCCACCAGCCGGTCGAGCACATCGCGTCGCTCCGCGCCATCCCGCAGCTCGACGTCGTCCGCCCGGCCGACGCCAACGAGACCGCCGAGGCGTGGGCCGAGATCCTCCGCCGCCGCCGCACCGCCGGTCTCGCCCTGTCGCGCCAGAACCTGCCGACCATCGACCGCACGACGCACGCGAAGGCGAGCGGCGTCCGCAAGGGTGCGTACGTGCTCGTCGACGGTGGCACGAACGGCGACGAGGCGCCCGAGGTCATCCTCATCGCGACGGGCTCCGAGGTGAGCCTGGCCCTCGCCGCGCGCGAGCGCCTGGAGCGCTCCGGCACCCGCACCCGCGTGGTCTCCATGCCGTGCCGGGAATGGTTCGAGGAGCAGCCGCGCTCCTACCAGAGCAAGGTCCTGCCCCCCGAGGTCAAGGCCCGCGTCAGCGTCGAGGCGGGTGTCGCCATGGGATGGCACGACCTCGTCGGGGACGCCGGCCGCTGCGTCAGCCTCGAGCACTTCGGGGCCTCGGCCGACGCCGGGACGCTGTTCCGCGAGTTCGGGTTCACGCCCGAGGCGGTCGCCAAGGCCGCGAAGGACTCGCTCAAGGCGGCGCGCACGGCCACCGGTGTCCCCGCCGTCACCGACACCGCTCCGCGGGCGAAGTCCTCCCGCGCTGCCGGCAACACGAAGACGCCGAGCCAGAAGGCCTCGGCAGGGAAGTGAGAGCCGCATGACCACACCGAAGCCCCTCCAGGACCTCGCCGCGAACGGCGTGTCCGTCTGGCTGGACGACCTCTCCCGCGACCGCATCTCCTCGGGGAACCTCCAGGAGATGATCGACGACCACGGGGTCGTCGGCGTGACGACCAACCCGTCGATCTTCCAGGCCGCCCTCGCCGAGGGCCACGCCTACGACGAGCAGGTCGCCGAGCTCGCCCGTGACGGGCGCAGCGTCGACGAGACCGTCTTCTCGCTGACGACCCGCGACGTCCACGACGCCTGCGAGATCTTCATGCCCGTGTTCGAGCGGACGGACGGCGAGGACGGCCGCGTCTCGATCGAGGTCGACCCGCGCTCCGCGCACGACACCGCGAAGACCGTGCAGGAGGCCAAGGCGCTGCGCGACGCGGTCGACCAGCCCAACGTCCTCATCAAGATCCCGGCGACGCTCGAGGGCCTGCCGGCCATCTCGCAGGTGCTCGCCGAGGGCATCTCGGTCAACGTCACGCTGATCTTCAGCCTCGACCGCTACCGCGCCGTGATGAACGCCTTCCTCACCGGTCTCGAGCAGGCCCGCGAGAAGGGCAAGGACCTCTCGCAGATCCGCTCCGTCGCGTCGTTCTTCGTCAGCCGCGTCGACGGCGAGATCGACAAGCGCCTCGACGCCATCGGGACGGACGAGGCGAAGGCCCTGCGCGGCAAGGCCGGCCTGGCCAACGCCCGCCTGGCCTACCAGGCCTACGAGGAGGTCTTCTCGACCCCGCGCTGGGCCTCGCTCGAGGCGGCCGGTGCGCACCCGCAGCGTCCGCTCTGGGCCTCGACCGGTGTCAAGGACCCTACCTACCCGGACACGATGTACGTCACCGAGCTCGTCGCGCCCGGCACCGTCAACACGATGCCGGAGAAGACGCTCGACGCCACCGCCGACCACGGCGAGGTGACCGGCGACACCGTCACCGGCTCCTACGCCGAGGCCACGGCGGTCCTCGACGGGCTCGAGCGCCTCGGCATCTCGTACTCCGAGGTCGTCGACCTCCTGGAGCGCGAGGGCGTCGAGAAGTTCGAGAAGTCGTGGGCCGAGCTCCTCGACCGCGTCCAGAGCGAGCTCGAGAAGGCCGCCGCGTGAGCACGATCGACGTCTCCGCCACCGGGGCCGCCGCCGACGCCGTCGCGCGGCACGTCCCGCAGCTCGTCGCCGACCGGGTGGCGAGCCGGCTCTTCGCGCAGGACGACACCCTGTGGGGCGAGGCCGCGCAGGACGAGGCCTCCAAGCGCCTCTCCTGGACCGGCCTTCCCCGCAGCTCGCGCCCGCTCGTCGGCGAGATCGCCGCGATCCGGTCGGAGCTGCAGGAGGCGGGCTACGACCGCGTCGTCCTCTGCGGGATGGGCGGGTCCTCGCTCGCGCCGGAGGTCATCTGCGGCACGGCCGGGGTCCCCCTTGTCGTCCTCGACTCCTCCGACCCCGACGTCGTGCGCGGCGCGCTGACCGACCTCGACCGCACGGTCGTCGTCGTCTCCAGCAAGTCCGGGTCGACCGTCGAGACCGACAGCCAGCGACGCGCGTTCGAGGCCGCCTACCGCGAGGCGGGCATCGACCCGACGACGCGGATGGTCGTCGTCACCGACCCGGGCAGCCCGCTCGACGGGCAGGCGCGCGAGGCGGGGTTCCGCGTCGTCAACGCCGACCCGGCCGTGGGCGGCCGCTACTCGGCGCTCACCGCGTTCGGGCTCGTCCCGTCCGGTCTCGCCGGGGCCGACGTCGAGGCCCTCCTCGACGACGCCGAGCTCGTCGCCGACCTGCTCGCCGCCGACGACGAGGCGAACCCGGCGCTGCGCCTGGGCGCCGCGATGGCCGGCACCGAGCCGCTGCGCGACAAGCTCGTCCTCGTCGACGCCGGCACCGAGAACGTCGGCTTCCCGGCCTGGGCCGAGCAGCTCATCGCCGAGTCCACCGGCAAGGAGGGCACCGGCATCCTCCCGGTCGTCGCGATCGGCACCGAGCCGGCGCACCTCTACGCCGACGGCACGGTCGTCCGGCTCGTGGCCACCGACTCCGACGACGACGGCGCGGACGGCGACTCGGTCGTCACGGTCGCCGGTCGCCTCGGGGCGCAGATGCTCCTGTGGGAGGCCGCGACCGCCGTCGCCGGTCGGCTGCTCGGCATCAACCCGTTCGACCAGCCCGACGTCGAGAGCGCCAAGGCCGCGGCCCGCGAGATGCTCGACGCGGGCATCGGCGCCGGGGACGACCCCGCCTTCACCGACGGGGCCGTGGAGGTCCGCGCGCTAGGTGGCGACTGGCTCGGCGACGCCGGCTCGGTCGACGCCGCCGTCGACGCGCTCCTCGCCGCCCTCGACGCCGAGCACGGGTACGTCGCCGTCATGGCCTACCTCGACCGCGAGGCCGACGCCGACTTCGAGCAGGTCGCGCGCGACCTGTTCGAGCGCACCGGACGCCCGGTGACCTTCGGCTGGGGCCCGCGCTTCCTGCACTCCACCGGCCAGTACCACAAGGGCGGGCCCGCGACCGGGGTGTACGTGCAGGTCACGGCCGACCCGGCCCAGGACCTCGAGGTGCCCGGGCGGGACTTCACCTTCGGCCAGTTCATCGCCGCGCAGGCGGCCGGTGACGCGAAGGTCCTCGCCGAGCACGGCCGGCCCGTGCTGCGCCTGCACCTGACCGAGCACGACGCCGGGCTGGCCCGGGTCCGCGCGGCCCTGGGACGGGGCGCATGAGCCCGGCCCGCGTCACGGCCGAGCAGAACCCGCTGCGGGACCCGCGCGACAAGCGTCTGCCCCGGATCGCGGGCCCGTGCTCGATGGTGCTCTTCGGTGTCACCGGTGACCTCGCCCGCAAGAAGCTCATGCCGGCGATCTACGACCTCGCCAACCGCGGTCTCCTGCCGCCCGGCTTCTCGCTCGTCGGGTTCGCCCGCCGCGACTGGGAGGACCAGGACTTCGGGAAGATCGTCTACGAGTCGGTCAAGGAGCGCGCCCGCACCCCCTTCCGCGAGGAGGTGTGGCGCACCCTCGCCGAGGGCATCCGGTTCGTCCCGGGCAGCTTCGACGACGACGCCGCGTTCGACCTCCTCGCCGAGACCGTCGCCGAGCTCGACGAGCAGCGCGGCACCGGCGGCAACCACGCGTTCTACCTCTCGATCCCCCCGGGGTCGTTCGCGACCGTCTGCGAGCAGCTCGAGCGCTCCGGCCTCTCGACCCCGCAGAGCGGGTCGTGGCGCCGGGTCGTCATCGAGAAGCCGTTCGGGCACGACCTCGCCTCCGCCCGCGAGCTCAACGACATCGTCGAGAACGTCTTCCCGGCCGACTCGGTCTTCCGGATCGACCACTACCTCGGCAAGGAGACGGTCCAGAACCTCCTGGCACTGCGCTTCGCGAACCAGATGTTCGAGCCGGTGTGGAACGCGAACTACGTCGACCACGTGCAGATCACGATGGCCGAGGACATCGGCATCGGCGGCCGCGCCGGGTACTACGACGGCATCGGCGCGGCGCGCGACGTCATCCAGAACCACCTGCTCCAGCTCATGGCCCTGACGGCGATGGAGGAGCCGGTGTCGTTCGACGCGCACGGGCTGCGCCTCGAGAAGGAGAAGGTTCTCTCGGCGGTGCGCATCCCCCACGACCTCGCGTCCGGCACGGCGCGCGGGCAGTACGCCCGCGGCTGGCAGGGAGGCGAGGAGGTCGTCGGCTACCTCGACGAGGACGGCGTCGCCGACGGCTCCGCCACCGAGACCTACGCCGCCGTGCGCCTCGAGGTCGACACCCGCCGCTGGGCCGGCGTGCCGTTCTACCTGCGCACCGGCAAGCGGCTCGGCAAGCGCGTCACGGAGATCGCGGTCGTCTTCAAGCAGGCACCGCACCTGCCGTTCACGCACACCGCCACCGAGGAGCTCGGGCAGAACGCCATCGTCATCCGGGTCCAGCCCGACGAGGGCGTCACCCTGCGGTTCGGCGCCAAGGTGCCCGGCTCGCAGATGGAGGTGCGCGACGTGACGATGGACTTCGGCTACGGCCGGGCGTTCACCGAGTCCTCCCCCGAGGCCTACGAGCGGCTCATCCTCGACGTGCTCCTCGGCGAGCCGCCGCTCTTCCCGCGGCACGAGGAGGTCGAGCTCTCGTGGCAGATCCTCGACCCCATCGAGAAGTTCTGGGCGACGAAGGGCAAGGCCCCCGAGCAGTACGCCTCGGGTGGCTGGGGCCCCGCGTCGGCCGACGAGCTGATGCACCGTGACGGACGCGAGTGGAGGCTGCCGTGATCGTCGACCTGCCCAACACCTCGACCGCGGCGGTCTCCAAGAAGCTCGTCGCCCTGCGCTCCGACACCGGCGCGATGGCGCTCTCCCGCGTCCTCACCCTCGTCGTCGTCGTCGACGAGGCGGAGGCCGAGGAGGCCATCGAGGTCGCCAACGACGCGAGCCGGCAGCACCCCTGCCGGATCATCGTCGTCGTCGGGAGCAACCGCCGCGGCGCCGCCCGCCTCGACGGCCAGATCCGCGTGGGCGGCGACGCCGGCGCGTCCGAGGTCGTCGTGCTCCGGCTGTACGGCCGGCTCGCGAGCCACGGCCGCGCCGTCGTCACTCCGCTCCTGCTCGCCGACTCGCCGATCGTGGCGTGGTGGCCGGCCGAGGCCCCGAAGGACCCCTCGAAGGACCCGATCGGCGAGATGGCCCAGCGCCGCATCACCGACGCGGCCCGGACGCAGGGGCCGCCGAAGACGGTCCTCAAGCGGCTCGCGAAGTCGTACGCGCCCGGCGACACCGACCTCGCCTGGTCACGCATCACGCTGTGGCGCGGGCTGCTCACCGCTGCCCTCGACCAGCCGCCGTTCGAGCCGGTCACCGAGGCGCTCGTCGTCGCGGCCCCGGACAGCCCGTCGGGCGAGCTGCTCGCCGGATGGCTGGCGAGCAGGCTGCGCTGCCCCGTGTCGCTCGCCCGCTCCAAGAGCGGCTCGGGCATCATCTCGGTCCGTCTCGAGCGCAAGAGCGGCACCGTCGACCTGGTCCGTCCGGAGGACGGCAGCACGTCGATGCTGCGCCAGGTCGGCCAGCCGGACCGCACCCTCGCGCTGCCGCACCGCTCGGACGCCGAGTGCCTGGCCGACGAGCTGCGCCGGCTCGACCCCGACGAGGTCTACGAGGACGCCCTCACCAAGGGCTTCCCGACGCTGACGAGCGCACGCCGCACCGCGAGCGAGGCGGTCAAGGCCGGGGCGGCCCCGTCGCCGGCCGAGGCCGAGCGCACGACCCAGCGCCTGCGCCGGGCCGCTCGCGTGGCCGGCAGCTCGGCGATGGTCGAGAAGCGCCCGATGCCCGAGGACGGCGCGGACACCGAGACCGTCAAGGCCGCCGCGGCGGCCAAGCTCGCCGAGGTCAAGGAGCGTCGCTCGTGAGCGGGAGCACCGTCGTCGTCCACCCGTCCAAGCAGGCCCTCGCGGACGCCGCGGCGGCGCGGCTCGTCGTCGCGCTCGTCGACGCGCAGTCCGTCCGCGGGGTGGCCCACGTGTCGCTGACCGGCGGCTCTATGGGCTCCGAGATCGTCCGCTCGCTCGCCGCCACCCCGGCGCGGGCGGCGGTCGACTGGGCGCGGGTCCACGTCTGGTGGGGCGACGAGCGCTACCTGCCCGCCGGTGACCCCGACCGCAACGACACCCAGAACGACGAGGCCGGTCTCGACACGCTCGGGCTCGACCCGGCGCACGTCCACCGCGTCGCCGGGCCGGACAGCTCGGCCTCGGCCGAGGAGTCGGCGCACGCCTACGCCGAGGCCATCCACGCGGCGGGCAACGGCGCGTTCGACGTCATGGTGCTCGGGGTCGGGCCGGACGGGCACATCGCCTCGCTCTTCCCGCACCACCCGGCCGCCGGGACGACCGATGCGATGGCCGTCGCGGTGCACGACTCCCCCAAGCCGCCGCCGGACCGGGTGTCGCTGACCCGCGAGTGCCTCGAGCGTTCGCGCCTCGTGTGGTTCCTCGTCGCCGGTGGCGACAAGGCGGACGCCGTCCGTCGCGGGGTCACCGGGTCGCCGTTCGAGGAGACGCCGGCCGCGCACGTCCACGGCAGCGAGCAGACGCTCTGGCTCGTCGACACCGACGCCGCCGCCGACCTGGACCGGGGCTGACGTCGTGGGCATCCTCGACCGCTGGCGCACCCGCGGCGACGACGACGCGGTCGTCGCCGACGACGGGCCCGGTGGCCACGACGGCGTCGAGCCGGTCGAGGAGGTCGCGACGCGCCCGCTGACCGGCGAGGAGGAGGCGCGGCTCGAGGCCTACCGCCTGCGCTACGTCGAGCACGGCATCGACCCCGCCGACCTGGCGACGATCGCCGCGGCGTGGTCGGCGGCCCTCGCGCGGGGTGACGAGGCCGAGGGGCCCGAGGCCGTGACGGTCGTGGCGACGGCGGTCGGCGACCACCTCGTCGGCGCCGGCTACCGCTGGGTCGTCAGCACCGACCCGTTCGGCACCGACCTCGCCGTCGAGCCGCCGCGCCGCGGGGTGCCGGTCGTCGTGCGCACCCTCGTCGCGGTGCGGTGGATGCAGCGCGAGCAGGACTGGGTCGAGAACGTCGTCGGCCACCTGGCCCGCGCCGCTCGCCGCTGAGGCACCACCCCGCTGCCGGTTCGAGGTGAAACCCGACCGCCACGAGGTCGGGTTTCACCTCGAGCGAGCGCGGACCTGGCCGAGTTGTCAGTACTCGCGCGGCCGCTGTCGTTCGCTCCACCCCTCGGCGCGGTCATGATGAGCGGTTGCACCCGACCGCTCATCATGACTGCTCCAGCATCCGGAGCACACGGGACGAGCGGCGGATGAAGGGCCGTTCATCGTGTCTGGTCCACCATCCGGAGCACATGGGACGAGCAGCTGCTCGGCGACCGCTCGTCATGAGTGCGTCAGCATCGGGAGCGAACGACAGCGGCGGGCCGACCCCTCTGACCCTGGGTGTCAGGGGTCGGAGGGGTATGGAGCTGGGGAACGCCAGCACGCCGAACACGCAGCGACCCCCGGCCGCTGGCCGGGGGTCGCGTGCGTTCGTGCGAGGAGGTCAGTGCCTCACTGGATGAGGCCGCGGCCGCGCAGGCTCGCGAGGGCCTCATCGAGGATGGCCTGGCCGTCCTCGTCCGAGCGGCGCTCCTTCACGTACGCGAGGTGCGTCTTGTAGGGCTCGACCTTCGGCGGGGCCGGCGGGTTGTCCCGGTCCTGCCCGGCCGGGAAGCCGCAGCGCGGGCAGTCCCACTGCTCGGGGACGACCAGGCCGGCCTCCTCGGCGAAGCTGGGCTTCGTCTCGTGCCCGTTGGAGCACCAGAAGGAGACGTAGCGCCGGGGCGCGGCCTCGCCGCGCTCGGCCTCTCCCATGGGGCCCGCGCCGACGCGCGAGCCACGGATCGCGTTACCACCAGCCATCGTCCAGCCCCTCTCAGGCGAACCGCTCGAGGACGCCGAGACCGACGACGCAGGTGAACCACACGGCCGCCACCCCGACGGTGATGCGGTCGAGGTTGCGCTCGGCCACGGACGAGCCGCCGAGCGAGCTCGACATGCCACCGCCGAACATGTCCGAGAGTCCGCCACCCTTGCCCTTGTGGAGCAGGATGAGGAGGGTCAGGAACAGGCCTCCGATGACCAGGAGGACCTGGAGGCCGATGCGAACCGCGTCCACGGGGGATCCTTCGGTGTGGGGGTCGGGGACAACCGGACAAGGATAACCGTTGCCCGGCCCGGCCGCCGCGACCCCGGGGGGCGCGGCGGCACGGATCGGGTCAGACGGTGCCGCGGTGGTCGCGGAAACGGCAGATGGCCGCGAACTCGCCGGCCTCGAGCGAGGCCCCGCCGACGAGCGCGCCGTCGACGTCGTCCTGGCCCATGATCGCCGCGACGTTGCCGGACTTGACCGAGCCGCCGTAGAGCACCCGGATGCCGTCCGCGACGTCGCCGGAGTACAGCTCGGCGAGCTTGGTGCGGATGGCCCCGCACACCTCCTGCGCGTCCTCGGGGGTCGCGACCTCGCCGGTGCCGATGGCCCACACGGGCTCGTAGGCGACGACGACGGTGCGGGCCTGCTCGGCGGGCACGTCCGCCAGGCCGGCCTCGACCTGCGCGAGAACGTGCTCGACGTGCGTGCCGGCCTGGCGGACCTCCAGGCCCTCGCCGACGCAGAAGATCGGCGTCAGCCCGGCCGCGAAGGCCGCCTTGACCTTGCTGTTGACGACCTCGTCGGTCTCGCCGTGGTACTCGCGCCGCTCGCTGTGGCCGACCGCCACGTACGAGCAGCCCAGCTTCGCGAGCATCGCGCCGCTCACCTCGCCGGTGTACGCCCCGGAGGCGTGGGCGGAGAGGTCCTGCGCGCCGTGCTTGAGCTCGAGCCGGTCACCGTCGATGAGCGTCTGGACGCTGCGGATGTCGGTGAACGGCGGCAGGACGACGACCTCGACGGCGCCGAAGTCGTGCTTGCCGTCCTTGAGCGTCCAGTCGAGCTTCTGCACGAGGTGCGTCGCCTGGAGGTGGTCGAGGTTCATCTTCCAGTTCCCCGCCATGAGCGGGGTGCGGCCGGAGGCCATTCAGTGCTCCTTCGTGAGGATCGCGATGCCGGGCAGCTCCTTGCCCTCGAGGTACTCGAGGGAGGCGCCGCCGCCGGTGCTGATGTGGCCGAACTGGTCGTCCGAGAACCCGAGCTGTCGCACGGCGGCGGCGGAGTCGCCACCTCCGACGACGGTCAGCGCGCCGCCCTCGGTCGCGTCGACGAGCGCCTGCGCGACGGCCTTCGTGCCGGCCGCGAACGGCTCCATCTCGAACGCGCCCATCGGCCCGTTCCAGAACACGGTGCGCGCGTCGGCGAGCTTCTCGGCGTACAGGCGGGCCGACTCGGGGCCGATGTCCAGCCCCATCGTGTCGGCCGGGATGGCGTCCGCGGCGACCGTGTCGACCTCGGTGTCGGCCGAGAACTCCCGCCCGACGACGACGTCGACCGGCAGGACGATCTCGACGCCCTCGCGCTCCGCGCGCTCGAGGTAGCCCTTGCACGCGTCGACGCTGTCGGCGTCGAACAGGCTCGTGCCGATCTCGTGGCCCTGGGCCGCGAGGAAGGTGAAGAGCATCCCGCCGCCGATGAGCAGGCGGTCGGCCGTGCCCATGAGGTTGTCGATGACCGCGAGCTTGTCGGCGACCTTGGCGCCGCCGAGGACGACGGCGTAGGGGCGCTCGGGCGACTCGGTGAGGCGCTTGAGCACCTCGACCTCGTCGTGGACGAGCCCGCCCATGGCCGAGGGCAGCCGGGTCGCGACGTCGTAGACCGACGCCTGCTTGCGGTGGACGACGCCGAAGCCGTCGGAGACGAACGCGTCCGCGAGTCCGGCGAGCGCGTCGGCGAACTCGGCGCGGTCATCGTCGGACTTCGCGGTCTCGCCGGCGTTGAACCGGAGGTTCTCGAGGAGGACGACGTCACCGTCGGCCATCCCGTCGACCGCTGCCCGCGCGCTCTCCCCCACCGTGTCGGTGGCGAAGACGACGTCGCGGCCGAGCAGCTCGGAGAGCCGGCCGACGACGGGCCGGAGGGAGTACTTCTCCTCCGGTGCGCCCTTGGGGCGCCCGAGGTGGGCGCACACGATGACGCGTGCGCCCGCCTCGGACAGCTGCCGCAGGGTGGGGACCGACGCCCGGATGCGGCCGTCGTCGGTGATCGTCGTGCCGTCGAGCGGCACGTTGAGGTCTGACCGGACGAGGACGCGCTTGCCGCGCAGGTCGCCCAGGGAGGCGATGTCAGCCATGGGTCGGTCGGTCCCCCCGGCTCACAGGCTCTTGCCGACGAGGGCGGTGATGTCGACGAGGCGGTTGGAGTAGCCCCACTCGTTGTCGTACCAGCCGACGACCTTGACCTGGTTGCCGATGACCTTGGTCAGGCCCGAGTCGAAGATGCACGAGCTCGGGTCGGTGACGATGTCGGCGGAGACGATCGGGTCCTCGGTGTACTTGAGGTAGCCCTTGAGCGCGCCCTCGGCGGCCTTCTTGACGATCGCGTTGACCTCCTCGACGGTGGTCTCGCGGCCGGCCTCGAAGGTGAGGTCGGTGGCGGAGCCGGTCGGGGTCGGGACGCGGAGCGCGTAGCCGTCGAGCTTGCCCTTGAGCTCGGGCAGGACGAGGCCGATGGCCTTCGCGGCGCCGGTGCTCGTCGGGATGATCGACAGGGCGGCGGCGCGGGCACGACGCAGGTCCTTGTGCGGGCCGTCGAGCAGGTTCTGGTCCTGCGTGTAGGCGTGCACCGTGGTCATGAGCCCCTTGACGATGCCGAGCTCGTCGTTGAGGGCCTTCGCCATCGGCGCGAGGCAGTTCGTCGTGCACGAGGCGTTGGAGATGACGTGGTGGTTGGCCGGGTCGTAGTCGGCGTCGTTGACGCCCATGACGAAGGTGGCGTCCTCGTTCTTCGCCGGGGCGGAGATGATGACCTTCTTGGCGCCGCCGGCGATGTGGGCCTTGGCCTTCTCGCCGTCGGTGAAGATGCCGGTGGACTCGATGACGACGTCGGCGCCGACCTCACCCCAGGGGATGTCGGCGGGGTTGCGCTCGGCGAAGACGCGGATGGTCTTGCCCCCGACGGTGATGGAGTCCTCGGTGTGCGAGACGTCGTCGGCGAGGACGCCGAGGACCGAGTCGTACTTGAGGAGGTGCGCGATGGACGCGTTGTCCATCAGGTCGTTGGCGGCGACGATCTCGATGTCGGCGCCGGACGCCTGCACCGCGCGGAAGAAGTTGCGCCCGATGCGGCCGAAGCCGTTGATGCCTACGCGAACGGTCACTTGCGTTGCCTTCCGATGGGGAGGGTGAGGACGGGGCGGGTCCCACGTCCCTGTGGTCCACCACACACCCTAGACCCCACTCGGGAGCACCATCACGGTGTCCGGGGTACGGGCGAGTAACCGTTTACGCACGCCCGTCCGTGAGACGGTCCGGGCCGCTCTCAGCCGTCGAGCATGTCGGCGGTGAGGACCGCCTCGGTGTCCGGGATGCCCTCGTCCTGCGCCTTCTTGTCGGCCATCGCGAGCAGGCGGCGGATGCGCCCCGCGACCGCGTCCTTCGTCATGACCGGCTGGGCGAGCTGGCCGAGCTCCTCCAGCGAGGCCTGCTTGTGCTGCAGCCGCAGCTCGCCGGCCTCGCGCAGGTGCTCCGGCACCTCCTCGCCGAGGATCTCCAGGGCCCGCTCGACGCGCGCCCCGGCCGCGACCGCCGCCCGGGCCGAACGACGCAGGTTGGCGTCGTCGAAGTTGGCGAGCCGGTTGGCCGTGGCCCGGACCTCGCGCCGGATCCGGCGCTCCTCCCAGGCGAGGACGGCGTCGTGCGCCCCGAGGCGGGTGAGCATCGCCCCGATGGCGTCGCCGTCGCGGATGACGACGCGGTCGACGCCACGCACCTCGCGGGCCTTGGACTGGATGCCGAGCCGGCGGGCGGCACCGACGAGGGCGAGCGCGGCCTCCGGCCCGGGGCAGGTGACCTCGAGGGCGGAGGAGCGCCCGGGCTCGGTCAGCGAGCCGTGCGCGAGGAAGGCGCCCCGCCACGCGGCCTCGGCGTCGCAGACGGAGCCGCTGACGACCTTGGCGGGCAGCCCGCGGACCGGGCGGCCGCGGCTGTCGATGAGGCCGGTCTGCCGGGCCAGCGCCTCGCCGTCCTGGACGACCCGGACGACGTAGCGGCTCCCCTTGCGCAGCCCCCCGGCCGCGAGGACGAGGACCTCCGGGGTGTGCCCGTACACCTCGGCGAGCTCACGCCGCAGCCGGCGCGCCGCGCTGGCCGTGTCGAGCTCGGCCTCGACGACGATCCGCCCTCCGATGATGTGCAGGCCCCCGGCGAACCGCAGCATCGCCGCGACCTCGGCCTTGCGGCAACAGGGCTTGGTCACGACGTGCCTGCTCAGCTCGTCCTTCACCTTCGCCGTCATCGCCATAGCGGGTCATCCTGCCACGCGTCAGTGACCGGGTCGCGGGGTGTACAGGATGTCCCGCAGGGCGGCCGCGAACCGGAGCGGGTCGTGCTCGCCGGTGGCCCGCGCGCGCGAGACGGGGGTGACGTGCAGCTGCGCGCCGAGCCGCGCCGCGGCCACCTCCAGCGCGTCGTGGTCCTCGACCGCGGCGGGATCGGCGAGCACCGCGTCGAGGCGCAGCCCCGGCGCGAGCGCCGCGAACGACTCGAGGTGGCGCACGGCGTCGAAGCCGGCCGTCTCCCCCGCTCCCGGGTCGAGGTTGAGCACGAGGAGGCGACGGGCCCGCGTGACCCGCAGCGCCTCCTCGAGGTCGGGCACGAGGAGGTGGGTCATGACGGAGGTGAACCACGAGCCGGGGCCGAGCACGACCCAGTCGGCGCTGCGGATGGCCGCCACCGACTCGGGGTAGGCAGGCGGGTCCGACGGCACGAGGCGCACGCGCTCCACCCGGCCGCGGGTCCGGGCGACCTGGGCCTGCCCGCGGACCGTCGTCACCGTCGCGGGGGCCTGCGGGTCGAGCCCGCCGACCTCGGCCTCGATGGCGAGCGGCACCGCGGCCATCGGCAGCACCCGCCCGTGGGCCTGGAGCAGGCGCCCGACGAGGTCGAGGCCCGCGACGGGGTCCTCGTGCAGCTCCCAGAGCGCGACGATGAGCAGGTTGCCGAGCGCGTGCCCGCCGAGGGGGCCCTCCCCCTCGAACCGGTGCTGGAGCACGTCGCGCCAGGTGTGGCCCCACTCGGTGTCGCTGCACAGGGCGGCGAGGGCCATCCGCAGGTCGCCGGGCGGCAGCACGCCGAACTCGTCGCGCAGCCGCCCGCTCGACCCGCCGTCGTCGGCGACCGTGACGACGGCGGTGATCTCGTCGGTGACGAACCGCAACGCCGTGAGCGTCGCCGACAGCCCGTGGCCCCCGCCGAGGGCGGTGACGACCGGCCCGCTCACTCGCGCCCCAGGTCGCGGTGGACGACGAAGGTCGCGACGTCCGGACTCCCGAGGCGGCGCGAGAGCGCCTCGGCCACGGCGACCGACCGGTGCTTGCCCCCGGTGCAGCCGACGGCGACCGTCGCGTAGCGCCGGCCCTCGTGCCGGTAGCCGGCGGTGACCGGCTCCATGAGGGAGACGACGCGGTCGACGAACGACGTGGCACCGGCCTGCGACATCACGTACTCGGCGACCGGCGCGTCGACGCCGGTCAGCGGGCGCAGCTCGGGCACCCAGAACGGGTTGGGCAGGAAGCGCATGTCGAAGACGAAGTCGGCGTCCAGCGGCACGCCGTACTTGAAGCCGAAGGACATGACGGCCAGCCGCAGCGAGGGTCCGCCGCTCTTGCCGACGATCGGGGTCAGCTTGCGCGCCAGCTGGTGGACGTTGAGGCCGGAGGTGTCGATGACGACGTGCGCGTCGGCCCGCAGGTCGCGCAGGAGCTCACGCTCGGCCTGGATGCCGTCGAGCAGGCGCCCCTCGCCCTGGAGCGGGTGCGGCCGGCGGACGCTCTCGAAGCGGCGGACGAGGGCCTCGTCGGTGGCGTCGAGGAACATCAGCTGGGGGTGCCAGCCGTGCTCGCGCACCGCGGCGATGCCCTCGCGCAGCTCGGAGCTGAACGGGCGGGCGCGCACGTCGACGACCGCGGCGATGCGCAGGTCGCCGGCCCCCTCGTCGCGGGCGCGACCGGCGAGCACCGCCATCGCCGGGATGAGCTGGGGCGGGAGGTTGTCGACGACGTACCACCCGTGGTCCTCGAGGACGTTGGCGGCGGTCGAGCGGCCGGCGCCGCTCATCCCGCTGACGACGAGGAAGTCCGCCCGTCCGTTCGACCCCGACGACGGTGCGTCAGCCACTGGATGCTCCCTACTGCTCGACGACCTCGCCCGTCAGCGGGTCGATGGCCGGCATGTCCTGTTCGGTCGAGCCCAACTCTGCCGCAACGACGGCAGCCAACGCAGGCCCGATGCCCGGCACGTCGGCGAGCTCGTCGACGGAGGCGGCGCGGATCTTCTTGACCGACCCGAACCGCTTGAGCAGCGCCTGGCGCCGCTTCTCGCCGAGACCGGCGATGCCGTCGAGCGCGCTCTGGGTCATCGCCTTGGAACGGCGCTGCCGGTGGAAGGTGATGGCGAACCGGTGCGCCTCGTCGCGCAGCCGCTGGAGCAGGTAGAGCCCCTCGCTGGTGCGCGGGAGGATGACGGGGAACTCCTCCCCCGGCACCCAGACCTCCTCGAGACGCTTCGCGAGACCGACGACGGCGACGTCGACGGCACCCGCCTCCTCGAGGGCTCGGGCCGCCGCGTTGACCTGCGGCAGACCGCCGTCCACGACGACGAGGTTCGGGGTGTAGGCGAAGCGCGCCGGCCGCTCGCGGCCCTCGGCCACCTCGGCCTCCCGCTCCTCGGCCTCCTTGCGGCCGCGGCGGAAACGACGGGTGAGGACCTCGTGCATGGCCGCGGTGTCGTCGGTGGCCCCGGTCTCGTCACCGCGGACGATGAAGCGCCGGTACTCCGACTTGCGGGGTAGGCCGTCCTCGAAGACGACCATCGAGCCGACGACCTGCGTGCCCTGGACGTGGCTGATGTCGAAGCACTCGATGCGCAGCGGCGCGTCGTCGAGGTCGAGGACCTCCTGGAGCTGCTGGAGGGCCTGGCTGCGGGTCGTCAGGTCTCCGGCACGGGTGACCTTGTGGCGGGCGAGGCTCTGGGTCGCGTTGCGCGCCACCGTCTCCATCAGGGTGCGCTTGTCGCCGCGCTGGGGGACGCGCAGGTCGACCCGGCTGCCGCGCAGGCCGGCGAGCCACGCCGCGAGGGCCTCGTCGTCGTCCGGCAGGACCGGGACGAGGACCTCGCGCGGCACGCCCTCGCCGGACTCACCGCCGTAGACCTGCTGGAGGAGGTGCTCGACGACCTCGGGCGTCGTCTCGGCGTCGCGCTCGGCGACCCAGCCGCGCTGGCCCCGCACGCGGCCCCCACGGACGTGGAAGAGCTGGACCGCGACCTCGAGCTCGTCCTCGGCGAGGGCGAACACGTCGGCGTCGGTGGCGTCGGGCAGGACGACCGCCGACTTCTCGAGCACCCGCTCGAGCGCACCGATGTCGTCGCGCAGCCGCGCCGCCCTCTCGAAGTCGAGCTCGGCGGCGGCGGCCTTCATCTCGCGGGTGAGGCGCGAGACGAACCGGCCGCTGTTGCCCGCCATGAAGTCGCAGAAGTCCTCGGCGATCTCGCGGTGGCGCGCGGCGTCGACCCGGCCGACGCAGGGGGCACTGCACTTGTCGATGTAGCCGAGCAGGCACGGGCGGCCGACCTGCTCGGCGCGGCGGAAGACGCCGGTCGAGCAGGTGCGCATCGGGAAGACGCGCATCGCGAGGTCGAGGGTCTCGCGGATGGCCCACGCGTGGGCGTAGGGGCCGAAGTAGCGCGTGCCCTTCTTCTTGGCGCCGCGGACGACGAGGGCGCGGGGGTACTCGTCGGCCATCG
Source organism: Phycicoccus sp. DTK01 (assembly GCF_017312765.1). Lineage (NCBI taxonomy): Bacteria > Bacillati > Actinomycetota > Actinomycetes > Micrococcales > Intrasporangiaceae > Phycicoccus > Phycicoccus sp. DTK01. Next base: position 674,461 of record NZ_BOPU01000001.1, read on the forward strand.
TCACGGCGAGGTAGGGGTAGGACTTGTCGTCGCGGTACTTGACGTTGAAGCGCGGGTCGAACTCCTTGATCCACGCGTACTCGAGCTGGAGCGCCTCGACCTCGGTGCCGACGACCGTCCACTCGACGCTCGCGCCGGTGCGCACCATCGTCTGGGTGCGCGGGTGGAGCGCGGCGACGTCCTGGAAGTAGGAGGACAGCCGCTGGCGCAGCGACTTGGCCTTGCCGACGTAGATGACGCGGCCCTCGCGGTCGCGGAAGCGGTACACGCCCGGGTCGGTCGGGATCTCGCCCGGCCGGGGGCGGTACGTCGAGGGGTCGGCCACCCGTCAACCCTAAGCCGCGCCCCTGACACCCCGACTGCCCCCACCCACCCCACCCGCCTCCACATTTCGGGGTCACCCCGAAATGTCCACGAGGCAAGACCTCCGAGCCGGGGTCTCGCGGACGAGCTCGTGTGTCGAGCCGACGGAGATGGTCACGCACCGGCGGTCAGCCGCTCGGCCAGGGCCATCGCCCGCCGCACCCGGGCCAGCAGCCGCTCGGGGTGCGCGAGGTCGTCCCACATGACGCGGACGACGACGTAGCCCAGCTCCCGCAACCTGTCCTCACGACGCTTCTCGGCGATGACGGCCTCCGGACCGCCCGCCGAGTACTTGACGGCTCCATCGAACTCGATGAGCACCTTCGTCCCGCGGACGGCGAGGTCGACGCGCCCGACGAGCTCACCGTCCTCGTCACGGACCTCGACCTGCGAGTCGAGCTCGAGCCCGAGGGACTCGAGCGTCACCCGCGTGCGGCTCTCCCCCGGGCTCTCGCTGGCCGCGTCGACGAGCCGGAGCATCGCGAGGGCTCGCTGGACGTGGCGATGGCCGGCCCGCCGAGCGACCTCGCCCGTCAGCCCGTCGAGGGTGACGATCCCCCGATGCATCGCGGCGTCGACCGAGACGACGGCCGCCACCGTCCCGTGGTCGAGGGCGACGCCGACGAGGGCGGCGAACGGCGGCTCGACCGGGCCGAACGCGGTGTCCCGCAGGTCCACCACCGGGTCCAGGGGACGGATGGTGGCACCGCTGCGCTTGAGCTGGCGCTCGACCGGGCGATGGAGCAGGGCCGTGCCGAGCGGCAGGCCCCAGGTGGGCAGGCCGAGCGCGACGACGGCCGACCGGCCGGCGAGCGACGCATCCGGGTACTCGACCCGCAGGGCGCGGCACAGCTCGAGGTGTCGGTCCTCCGGGCGTGCGGCCGCGGCCCCGGTCGCGTACAGGCCACGCGCCAGGCGCCGGAGCGTCCGAGCCTTCACCGCACGGGTCAGCGCCTCGCGCGAGACACCGAGGCCGGCCGCCTCGGCGGTCGTGAACACGCCGTCGTGCAGCCGCCCGAGAAAACCCAGGTCATCCGTCTCGTCCATCCCCCGACGATCGACGCGGTCGAGCCGAGGGGCCAGCGGCCGGGACGGATCTGTGGACGACGGCCGTCCGCTCCGGCACCTGTGGACGACGGCACGAAACCCCGGTTCGTCCACGAGACCCCGGCTCGGAACCGGGGTCTCGTGGACATTTCGGGGTCACCCCGAAATGTCGTGACGGGAGTGACGAGGCTAGGAGACGGTGAGGCCGTCGCCGCTGACGGTGACGGACTTCTCGGGCAGCGGCTTCGTCGCCGGTCCCTGCTTGACGGCGCCGGTCGCGGCGTCGAACTGGCTGCCGTGGCAGGGGCAGGTGATGACGCCGTCGGCGACGCCGCCCACCTGGCAGCCCTGGTGGGTGCAGACGGACGAGAACGCCTTGTACTCGCCCTGCGTCGGCTGGGTGACGACGGTCGAGATCGACTCGAAGACCTTGCCGCCGCCGACGGGGATCTCGGCGGCCTTGATCGCCTGCGACACGGCCGAGCTCGCGGCGCCGGCGGCCGAGCTGGCGGCCTCCTCGACGTCGCCGGAGCCGCAGGCGGCGAGTGAGCCGGCCCCGACGACGACGGCGCCGACGGCGCCCGCCGTGCGGAAGGACTGGCGTCGGGTGACGCACGCGCAGCCGGAGCCGCACTCGGTGCTGGACGGGGTGGGGCGGTCGGTGCTCATCGGGCTGTCCCTCTCGGTCCGTGGGTGTCCCTCGCAGTATCCATGTCGTCGCTGGACGCCGCCTGTGGACCTTCGTCCACTGTCCGTCCGGCCCGTCCACCTGCTGGATCCGCAGGTAACAACTCGGCACCACAAACAAGAAGGTCCTCGGCAAACGGGCCGATCACGGCTACATTCCGTCAGGTCCGCGTCGGCGGGCAGGAGCATCCGCTCACCAGACCAGATCCCCAGGAGGAACTGTGCCTCAGCGTTCCGTGGTTGCCGTTGGCGCCTCGCTGCTCGTGGCCTCGCTCGCGCTCTCCGGTTGCGGCACGCGCGGCGGCGACGACGGCGGCAGCGACACCGGCAGCGGCTCCGGCAGCACCAAGACCGCGAAGATCGGCGTCATCGCGCCGCTCTCCGGTGACCTCGCCGCCCTCGGCAAGGGCATCGAGCACTCGGTCGACCTCGCCATCAAGCAGGCCAACGAGTCCAACGCCATCCCCGGCTGGAAGCTCGAGCTCGCGGCGGAGGACGACCAGGCCACCCCCGACGTCGGCAAGAACGCCGCGACGAAGCTCGCGTCCGACAAGGACGTCGTCGGCGTCGTCGGCACGCTCAACAGCTCGGTCGCGCAGAGCGTCCAGCCGGTGCTCTCGACGGCCAACATCACGATGGTCTCGCCGGCCAACACGAACCCGTCGCTCACCCAGGGCGCCGACTTCGCGACGGCCCCGAAGCGGACCTACCAGAACTACTTCCGCACCTGCACGACCGACTCGATCCAGGGCCCGTTCGCGGCCCGCTACCTCTTCGAGAAGGCCGGCATCAAGGAGGTCGCGACGGTCCACGACAAGAAGACCTACGGCCAGGGCCTCGTCGACGCCTTCAGCAAGGAGTTCACGAAGCTCGGCGGCACCATCGTCGCGGCCGAGACGATCAACCCCGACGACGACAAGTACGACGCCGTCGTCAGCAAGATCAAGCCGAGCAACCCCAAGGCCGTCTACTACGGCGGTGAGTTCCCGCAGGCGGGTCCGTTCTCGCAGCAGATGAAGGCCGCCGGCCTCAACGTCCCGCTCATGGGCGGCGACGGCATCTACTCCGGCGAGTTCATCAAGCTCGCGGGCAGCACCGCCACCGGCGACCTCGCCACCTCGGTCGGCGCCCCGACCGACCAGCTCGAGTCGGCCAAGGCGTTCGTCGAGGCCTACAACGCGGGCGGTTACGCCGAGCCGTACGAGGCCTACGGTGCCTACGCGTACGACGCGGCGAACGCGATCATCAACGCCCTCAAGACCTCGCTCAAGGACGCGGACTCGGCCGAGGCCGCCCGCCAGGCGACGGTCCAGGCGATGAGCAGCGTCTCCTTCGACGGCGTGACCGGCAAGGTCGCGTTCGACGAGTACGGCGACACCACCTCCAAGGTCCTCACCGTGTACGCGGTCAAGGACGGTGCGTGGGCCCCCGTGAACACGGAGGAGTTCAAGTAAGTCGCTCCTGACGACACAGTCGTGAGCACCCCGACGGCGGGGGTGGTCGAGAAGACCACCCCCGCCGTCCGTGTCCGGACCCGGCCGTCGGCTGCGTGCCCACCCCCCGTGTGGCGCCTGTCCGTGACGCACGTCACCCGCTACTCTCCCCCCAGCCCACCCGCACGTCACGCCTAGGAGGTCGTGGTGGAACTTGCCCAGCAGCTCGTCAACGGGCTGACCCTGGGATCGCTGTACGCCCTGATCGCGGTCGGATACACGGTCGTCTACGGGATCATCCAGCTGATCAACTTCGCCCACGGCGAGATCTTCATGGTGGGTGCGTTCGGTGCCCTCAGCACCGCGCTCCTGTTCTTCCGCAGCTACGTCGACGGCGGCGAGATGCTCCCCTTCTGGGCGCTCCCCGTCCTCATCGTCGGGGCGGTCGCCGCCTCGGTGGCCATCGCGGTCCTCATGGAGCGCATCGCCTACCGGCCGCTGCGCAACGCCCCGCGGCTCGCCCCGCTCATCACGGCCATCGGCATCTCGGTCTTCCTCCAGGAGGCCGTCCGCCTCCTCTACGGCAAGATCCCGAGCTTCCCGGACGCCAAGCAGAAGGTCCCCTTCCCGCAGATCGAGGTCGTCAGCGGCCCCGCGTTCAACCTCGGCGGCGTGACGCTCCAGCGCTCGACGATCTTCACCGTCGGCGCTCTCGTCATCTGCGCGGCGGGGCTGTTCTACTTCGTCTCCCGGACCAAGACCGGCCGGGCGATGCAGGCCGTCTCGCAGGACCCCGACACCGCGCGCCTCATGGGCATCAACGTCGACCGCATCATCGTCGTCGCCTTCGTCATCGGCGCGACCCTCGCGGCGGTCGCCGGCATCGCGCAGGGCCTGCAGGTCACGAACATCAACTTCAAGATGGGCTTCCTCGCGGGCCTCAAGGCCTTCACCGCCGCCGTCCTCGGTGGCATCGGCAACGTCTGGGGGGCCGTCATCGGCGGTGTCACCCTCGGGCTCGTCGAGGCGCTGGCCGTCCAGTTCATCCCCGGCACCTTCGGCGGCAGCCCGTGGAAGGACGTGTGGGCGTTCGCGCTCCTCATCCTCGTCCTCGTCTTCCGACCCCAGGGCCTCCTCGGCGCAAAGGTGGTGGACCGCGCATGAGCACCGTGACGCACTCCCCCGACACGACCGACCCCGAGCTCTCGCGCCTGGACCGGCTGCGTGAGCAGCACGGCGACCGCGCCGCGATCCTCGCAGTGGCCGGTGGCGCGCTGCTCCTCGTGAGCGGCCTGCTGTCGTGGTCGTACGACAACCGGATCCTCGACGACGTGAGCGTCCGGTTCTACCCGCTCGGGATCCAGCTCTACGCGATGCTCCTCGGCGTCGTCGCGCTCGCCCTCGGCGTGCTGCTCTACCGGCGGCCGCAGTGGCTCAACCCGGGCCGGGGCCTGCGCGCCGTCGGCTGGGGCTCGGTGGTCTTCGCCCTCGCCGGCATCATCGCCGTGGCCTACCAGGCGGGCGGGCTCATCAACGTCAACGAGGGCGGCTGGGTCGGCCTCGTCGGCGCCGCGCTCGTCCTCGCGGGCGGCCTGCTGTCGCCGCACGTGGACCTCAACGTCCGGACCTGGCCGCGGCTGCCCTCCTGGGCCGAGATCCTCGTCATCGTCGTCATGCTCGGGCTGCTGCTCTTCGCGACGGCCTACACGCTCAACGTCGACGACCCGGCGACCTTCGGGTGCCTCCTGATCACGCTGCTCGCCGTGGCGATCGGCCTCGTGGGCAGCGGGTTCGGCGAGTACCTCGGGTTCATCGGGCAGAACAACCGGCGCCCGCTGCTGCTGGCGGCCTTCCTCGTCGCGTTCCTCTTCCCGTTCACCCAGGACGGCTCGGACGCGAACATGTCGATCGCCACGCAGATCCTCATCTTCGCGGCGACGGCGCTGGGCCTCAACATCGTCGTCGGGCTCGCGGGCCTGCTCGACCTCGGCTACATCGCCTTCCTCGGCACCGGCGCCTACGTCGGCGCGATGCTGTCGAAGTCGGCGTTCGCGACGATCGGGTGGAACCCGCCCTTCCTCGTCGTCATGCTCCTCGGGATGCTCGTCGCGTCGATCTTCGGCCTGATCATCGGCTCCCCGACACTGCGGGTCTCCGGCGACTACCTCGCCATCGTCACCCTCGGCTTCGGCGAGATCTTCCGCCTGGCGATGTTCAACCTCGACGGCAACAACGGCCCGGACCTGACCAACGGCCCGAACGGCATCCCCGGCATCCCGGACCTCAACTTCTTCGGGTTCGACTTCGGCCAGACGCACACGGTCGCGGGCATCCCGCTCGGACGGTTCAGCAACTACTACTTCCTGCTGCTCCTGCTCATCGCGTTCGTCATCCTCGTCTTCACCCGGCTCAACGACAGCCGGATCGGGCGCGGCTGGGTCGCGATCCGCGAGGACGAGCGCGCGGCGGAGGCGATGGGCGTCAACGTCTTCGGGCTCAAGCTGCTCGCGTTCGCGGTCGGCGCCTCGCTCGCCGGCCTCGCCGGGACGATCAAGGCTCACCAGGACACCTCGGTGACGCCCGACCAGTACATCTTCCTCGAGTCGGCGTTCCTCCTCGCGGCGGTCGTCCTCGGCGGCATGGGCACGGTGGCCGGCGTCCTCGTCGGCGCGACCGTCCTCAAGCTCCTCCCCGAGAAGGCCCGCATCGTCAACGACTACCGGCTGCTCATCTTCGGTCTGCTGCTCGTCGTCATGATGCGCTTCCGGCCGGAGGGCCTCGTCGCGAGCAAACGACGGCAGCTGGAGTTCCACGAGGACGACGAGGAGCTCGCCGAGATCGTGCAGTCCGAACACCTGGAGGAGGCGAAGTGACCGTCACCGACCCCACGCCGAGCGGCCACGTGATCGGGGACCGCGTCGTCCTCGAGGCCGAGCACGTCACGATGCGCTTCGGCGGCCTCACCGCCGTCGGCGACGTCAGCATGAAGGTGCACGACGGCGAGATCGTCGGGCTCATCGGCCCGAACGGCGCCGGCAAGACGACCTTCTTCAACTGCCTCACCGGGATGTACGTCCCGACCGAGGGCCGGGTGACCCTCGGCGGTGAGCAGCTGCCGCCGAAGCCGCTCAAGGTCGTCCGCGCCGGCATGGCCCGGACGTTCCAGAACATCCGGCTGTTCGGCAACATGACCGCCCTCGAGAACGTCATGGTCGGGCGCTACTGCCGCACCTCGTCGATGGCGCTCACCTCCATCCTCCGCGGGCCGAAGTTCCGGCGCGAGGAGGAGGCCACCCGCCTGCGGGCGCAGGAGCTGCTCGACTACGTCGGGCTCGGGAAGTCGACCGAGATCCTCGCGCGCAACCTCCCCTACGGCGACCAGCGCCGGCTGGAGATCGCGCGGGCCCTCGCGACGGACCCGCAGATCCTGCTCCTCGACGAGCCGACCGCGGGCATGAACCCCAAGGAGACCGAGGAGACGATGCACCTGATCTTCAAGATCAGGGACAGCGGCCTCGCCGTCGTCGTCATCGAGCACGACATGCGGTTCATCTTCAACCTCTGCGACCGGGTGCTCTGCCTGGTCCGGGGCGAGGTCCTCGTCGAGGGCTCCCCCGGCGAGGTGCAGTCCGACCCGCGGGTCATCGAGGCCTACATCGGTGGCGACGACACCGACGAGGACGAGGAGGAGAGCGCGTGAGCGCGATGCTGGAGGTCAAGGACCTCGTCGTGTCCTACGGCAAGATCAAGGCCGTCAAGGGCATCTCGTTCACCGTCGACCAGGGCGAGGTCGTCTCGCTCATCGGCACGAACGGCGCCGGCAAGACGACGACGCTGCGGACGATCTCGGGCCTGCTGCGCCCGGTGTCGGGCTCGATCGTCTTCGACGGCCGGGACCTGACGAAGGTCGCCCCGCACGAGATCGTCTCGCTCGGGCTGGCCCACTCCCCCGAGGGCCGGCGCATCTTCCCGAAGCTGAGCGTCGAGGAGAACCTCCTCCTCGGGGCGTTCTCGCGCAAGGACAAGGGCATCCGTGAGGACCTCGCGGCGGCGTTCGAGCTCTTCCCCATCCTCGAGGAGCGACGCGCGCAGCCCGCCGGCACGTTCTCGGGCGGTGAGCAGCAGATGCTCGCGATGGGCCGGGCGATGATGAGCCGCCCGAAGATGCTCATGCTCGACGAGCCGTCGATGGGTCTCTCGCCGCTGATGATGAAGCGGATCATGACGACCGTGACGACCCTGCAGCAGCAGGGGACGACGATCCTCCTCGTCGAGCAGAACGCCCAGGCGGCGCTGCGGCGCGCGACGAAGGGCTACGTCCTCGAGGTCGGCTCGATCGTCCTCTCGGGCACCGGCAAGGAGCTCCTCGAGAGCGACGACGTCCGGAAGGCCTACCTCGGAGAGGACTGATCACACACGAGGACGGGCCGCGCGACTCCACGTCGCGCGGCCCGTTCCCGTTGCTCACCCGCCGCCCGGCCCGCCTAGGGTGGGTCGATGACGACCTTCCGCCACGACGAGGCCGCGCGCGCGGTGGCTCGCCTGGCCTACCGCACCCTCGAGCCCTACCACCTCGCCGCGTACTTCGGCCCGCACGTGGACGCCGCCCGCGAGGAGCTCGGTGTCGGGTGGCTGGGGGCCTACACCGGGATGCGTGCCGCCCCGCTCGGCGCGGTGCCGGGCCAGGTGGTCGCGGCGACCTTCTTCGGCTTCCGGCCGGAGGCGGTGGCCAAGGCCTGGGGCCTGGCGCTCGGGCGGCACACCCCGAGCGGGCTCGACGAGGTGCGCACCCGCTGCCTCGACGACGGGCTGCGCTCCGCGCTGGGAGCGGACGTCGGCTCCCCCGCCGTGACCGAGCTCGTCGGACGGCTGCGTCCGATCCTCGACCGGCTGGACCACGGTGGTCGGCCGCTGGCGGCCGCCTTCGCGGCGCAGGAGTGGCCGGACACCCCGCACCTGGCCCTCTGGCACGCGACCGCCCTGTGGCGCGAGTGGCGCGGCGACGGGCACGTCGCGGCCCTGACCTCGGCGGGGCTGCGTCCGCTCGAGTCGCTCGTCCTCTACGACGCCTGGCTGCGCGCGACGAGCCCGGAGCGCGCGAGCCGCGGTCGTGCCTTCCTCCAGCCCACCCGGAGGTGGACCGACGAGGAGTGGGCCGGGGCCGAGGAGTCGCTGGGCACGTCGGGCCTTCTGACACCGGCCCGCGAGGGTGGGGCGCCGACGCTGACCGAGGCCGGGCGGCGGCTGCGAGACCACCTCGAGGACGCCACCGACGACGCCTCGGCCGCGGCCTGGGCGGATGTCGACGACGCCGAGCAGCTGCTGACGACGGCCCGTGCCGTGGTGAAGAAGGTCATCGACGCCGGCTGGCTGCCCGGCACCCCCGGCCGCGCCTGAGCGCGGTCCGGGGGCCGGGTCAGCCGGCCTTGCGGGAGGTGGTCCTGCGGGTCGGCTCCCGACGGGCGGTCGAGCCCTTGGCCGCGGTCTTCTTCGCCGGCGCCTTGGTGGCCGGGGCCTTCGTCGCCGCCGTCTTCTTCGACGCCGCCCGCTTGGCCGGGGCGGCCGTCGTGCGCGCGGTCTTCGCGAGGATCGGCGCGAGGAAGCGCCCGGTGTGCGACTCCTCGAGCGCCGCGACCTCCTCGGGCGTGCCCTCGGCGATGACCCGGCCGCCGCCGCTGCCACCCTCGGGGCCGAGGTCGACGAGCCAGTCGGCCGACTTGATGACGTCGAGGTTGTGCTCGATGACGATGACGGTGTTGCCCTTGTCGACGAGGCCCTGGAGCACCTTGAGCAGCTTGCGAATGTCCTCGAAGTGCAGGCCGGTCGTCGGCTCGTCGAGCACGTAGACCGTGCGCCCGGTCGAGCGCTTCTGCAGCTCGGAGGCGAGCTTGACGCGCTGTGCCTCACCGCCGGACAGGGTCGGCGCGGGCTGGCCGAGCCGGACGTAGCCGAGGCCGACGTCGTTGAGCGTGCGCATGTGCCGCGCGATCGCGGGGACCGCCGCGAAGAACTCGGCGGCCTCCTCGATCGGCATGTCGAGGACGTCGGCGATCGACTTGCCCTTGTAGTGGACCTCGAGCGTCTCGCGGTTGTACCGCGCGCCGTGACAGACCTCGCAGGGCACGTAGACGTCGGGGAGGAAGTTCATCTCGATCTTGATCGTGCCGTCGCCGGAGCACGCGTCGCAGCGGCCGCCCTTGACGTTGAACGAGAACCGCCCCGGCTGGTAGCCGCGGACCTTGGCCTCCTCGGTCGTCGCGAAGAGCTTGCGGACGTGGTCGAAGACCCCGGTGTACGTCGCCGGGTTCGAGCGCGGGGTGCGCCCGATCGGGCTCTGGTCGACGTGGACGACCTTGTCGAGGTGGTCGAGCCCGGTGACCGACTTGTGCCGGCCCGGGACGTGGCGGGCGCCGTTGAGCTTGTTCGCCATGACGTTGTAGAGGATGTCGTTGACGAGCGTGCTCTTGCCCGAGCCCGAGACCCCGGTGACCGCGACGAGGTTGCCGAGCGGGAAGCCGACGGTGACGTTGTCGAGGTTGTGCTCGGTCGCCCCGACGACGACGACCTCCCGGCCGCGCTCCTGCGGGCGACGGACGGCCGGCGTCGGGATCTCGCGACGGCCGGAGAGGTACTTGCCGGTGATGGAGTCGGGGTGGGTCAGCAGGTCGGCGACGGTGCCGGAGTGCACCACCTCGCCCCCGTGCTCGCCCGCGCCCGGGCCGATGTCGACGACCCAGTCGGCCGTCGCGATCGTGTCCTCGTCGTGCTCGACGACGATGAGAGTGTTGCCGAGGTCGCGCAGCCGGGTCAGCGTCTCGATGAGGCGGTGGTTGTCGCGCTGGTGCAGACCGATGCTCGGCTCGTCGAGGACGTAGAGGACCCCGACGAGCCCGGACCCGATCTGGGTCGCGAGCCGGATGCGCTGCGCCTCACCGCCGGACAGGGTGCCGGCCGGCCGGTCCAGGCTCAGGTACTCCAGGCCCACGTCGAGGAGGAACCCGAGCCGGGCGTCGATCTCCTTGATGACGCGCGCCGCGATCTGCCGCTCGCGCTCGGTGAACTCGACCGTCGAGAAGAACTGCGCGGCGTCGCCGATCGCCAGGCGGGAGACGTCCGCGATGGAGCGGCCGCCGATGAGGACGGCGAGCGACTCGGGCTTGAGCCGCGCGCCCTTGCACACGGGGCAGGGCACCTCGCGCATGTAGCCCTCGTAGCGCTCACGGCTCCAGTCGGAGTCGGTCTCGGAGTGGCGCCGCCGGACGAACGGGATGGCGCCCTCGAAGCCGGTGGAGTACGAGCGTTCGCGCCCGAAGCGGTTGCGGTAGCGGACGTGGACCTTGTGGTTGCGCCCGGTGAGCAGCGCGTCGCGGACCTTCTTCGGCAGCTCGCGCCACGGCGTGTCCATCGAGAACTTCATCTCGTCGGCGAGGGCCGACATGACGCGCTGGAAGTAGTCGGCGGCGCCCGACGCGGTGGCCCACGGGGCGATGGCGCCCTGGGCGAGGGTCAGGTCGTCGTCGGGGACGATGAGGTCGGGGTCGACCTCGAGCTCGGTGCCGATGCCGCTGCACTCGGGGCAGGCGCCGAACGGGCTGTTGAACGAGAACGAGCGGGGCTCGACCTCGTCCATCGACAGCGGGTGGTCGTTCGGGCAGGCCATCTTCTCGGAGTAGCGGCGCTCGCGCTCCGGGTGCCCCTCCTCGAGGTCGACGAAGTCGACGACGAGGACCCCGCCGGCCAGCCCGAGGGCGGTCTCGACGGAGTCGGTGAGCCGGCGCTTGGCCGAGGTGTCGTCACCCTTGGCGACGAGGCGGTCGACGACGACGTCGATCGTGTGCTTGACCTGCTTCTCGAGCTTCGGCGGGTCGGTGAGGGTGACGACCTCGCCGTCGACGCGGGCCCGGGAGAAGCCCTTGGCCTGGAGCTCGGCGAAGAGGTCGACGTACTCGCCCTTGCGGGCGCGGACGACCGGCGCGAGCAGCTGGAAGCGGGTGCGCTCGGGCAGCTCGAGGAGCCGGTCGACGATCTGCTGCGGGCTCTGCCGGGTGATCGGCTCGCCGCAGACCGGGCAGTGCGGGCGGCCGGCGCGGGCGAAGAGGAGACGGAGGTAGTCGTAGACCTCGGTGATGGTGCCGACGGTGGAGCGGGGGTTGCGGTTGGTCGACTTCTGGTCGATCGACACCGCGGGCGAGAGGCCCTCGATGAAGTCGACGTCGGGCTTGTCCATCTGCCCGAGGAACTGCCGGGCGTACGCCGAGAGCGACTCGACGTAGCGCCGCTGGCCCTCGGCGAAGATGGTGTCGAAGGCCAGCGAGGACTTGCCCGACCCCGAGAGGCCGGTGAAGACGACGAGAGCGTCCCGGGGGAGCTCGATGCTGACGTCCTTGAGGTTGTGCTCGCGGGCGCCGCGGACGACGAGGTGGTCATGACTCACACCCGCCATGCTAGGTCTCGGGTCCGACAGCCCCCTCATCAGCGGTGACGGCATCCGGGGTTCGTCCAGACCCGGCGTCTAGGGTCGACGAGGTGAGCACCCCCATCGCCGAGTACGCCCTCCTCGGGGACACCGAGGGCGCGGCCCTCGTCAGCCGGCACGGAGCCGTCGACTGGCTCTGCCTCCCCCGCTTCGACTCCCCCGCCTGTTTCGCGGCCCTCCTCGGGACCGACGACCACGGCCGCTGGTTCCTCGGGCCGGTCGACGAGGCGACGGCGACGCGCGCGTACCGCGAGAACAGCTTCGTCCTCGACACCGTCCACGAGACCGCGACGGGGCGGGTGCGTGTGACCGACCTCATGCCGTTCGGCGACGGTCGCGCCGACCTCGTGCGCATCGTCGAAGGCCTCGAGGGCGAGGTGCCGATGCTCCACGAGTGGGTCGTGCGGACGGGGTACGGGAAGGTCCTGCCCTGGGTGTCGCGGACCGAGGACTGCGACGGCGTCACGGTCATCCGCGCCGTCGCGGGGCCGGACATGCTCGTGCTGCGCGGCGACCGGCTGCCCGAGCCCACCGACCACCACCACCGCGACGAGTTCACGGTCCGCGCGGGTGAGCGCTACGAGTTCGCGATGACCTGGGTGCCGTCGTGGTGCGAGGTCCCCGGCGCGCTCGACGTGCCGAGCCGCGTCGACGACACCGTGCGGCGGTTCGACGACTGGGCCGCCCGGCACACCCACGACGGGCCCTACCGCGACGCGGTCACCCGCTCGCTGCTCGTCCTGCGCCTGCTCACCGACGAGCTGCGCGGTGGCATCGTCGCCGCGCCGACGACGAGCCTGCCCGAGGACGTCGGCGGCGAGCGCAACTGGGACTACCGGTACTGCTGGCTGCGCGACGCCTCGCTCACCCTCGAGGCGCTGCTCGCCTGCGGCTACGTCGACGAGACGCGGCTGTGGCGCGACTGGCTCGTGCGGGCGGTCGCCGGCGACCCGGCCGACCTCCAGATCATGTACGCCGTCGACGGCAGCCGCGAGCTGCCCGAGCGCACGCTCGACCACCTGCCCGGCTACGAGGGCTCGCGCCCGGTGCGGGTCGGCAACGCAGCGGTCGACCAGCGCCAGAGCGACGTCCTCGGCGAGGTGATGATCTCGCTCGACGAGGCCCGGCGCCTCGGCGTCAGCGAGTCCCACGAGTCGTGGGCCGTCCAGAAGGCCCTCGTCGACGACCTCGCGGACCACTGGGACCAGAGCGACAACGGTCTCTGGGAGATCCGGGGCGAGCCGCAGCACTTCACGCACTCGCGGGTCATGGTCTGGGCCGCCTTCGACCGGGCCGTCCGGGCGGTCGAGGAGGACGGCCACGAGGGCGACGTCGAGCGCTGGCGCGCCCTGCGGGACCGCGTCCACGCGGAGGTCCTCGACCAGGGCTTCGACGCCGAGCGCGGCACCTTCGTCCAGCACTACGGCACCCGCGAGGTCGACGCGGCGCTGCTGCTCATCCCGACCGTCGGCTTCCTGCCGGCCGACGACGAGCGCGTGCTGGGCACCGTCCGGGCCGTCGAGGAGGACCTGCTGCGCGACGGCTTCGTCCTGCGCTACCGCACCGAGAGCGGGGTCGACGGGCTGAGCGGCGACGAGAACCCGTTCCTCGCCTGCTCGTTCTGGCTCGCCGAGGCCTACGCCCGGTGCGGCCGCGTCGACGACGCGCACATCCTGATGGACCGGCTCCTCGGGATCCGCAACGACCTCGGCCTGCTCTCGGAGGAGTACGACCCGTCGACCGACCGGCTCGTCGGCAACTTCCCGCAGGCGTTCTCGCACCTCGCGCTCGTCCGCGCGGCCATCGCGATCGCGGAGGCCGACGCGCAGGCCGAGCGGCGGTAGCGTCGGCGGCATGACCGGCACCCGGATCGACCCCTCCCAGTACGTCGACGCGCACACCGCCCGGCTCGTCGTCACCACGCGGGCCCTGCCCGACGCCGCCGGCCCGACGCTCTGCGAGGGATGGACCCGCGGGCACGTCGTCACCCACGTCGCGCGCAACGCCGACGGGCTCGCCCGGCTCGTGCGCTCGGCCGTCGACGGCACCCGCGAGACGATGTACGCGAGCCGGGACCAGCGCAACGCCGACATCGACGAGGGCGCCGGCCGCACCCCCGCCGAGCTCGCCGACGACCTCGAGCGCACCGCCGCCGAGTACGCCGCCGAGGCGCCGCGCCTGGGCCCCGAGCACGCCGGGCAGGCCCTCGAGCGCACCCCCGGCGACGTGCGCGGCACCGCGGCCGACATCCCGATGATGCGGCTGCGCGAGGTGACGTGGCACCACGTCGACCTCGACGCCGGCTTCGGGTTCGCCGACCTCGAGCCCGAGCTCCTGCTGGCCTTCCTCGACGAGGAGGCCGAGCGCCTGCGCACCCTCGACGACGCCCCGGACGTGACGCTGCGCTCGGACGAGGGCGAGGAGTGGACCGTCGGCCTGGGCACGACCTCGGTGGCCGGCAGCCGCGCCGCGCTCCTCGGATGGCTCGCCCGCGGCCTCACCGACGGCGTCTCCGCCGACCCCCTGCCCCGACTCCCGGACGGACGATGACGATGGCCTACACCGGCGACGTGACCCCCGGCGGCCCGAGCGACGTGCGCGAGCTCGGCCCCGCGACCCTGCGCAAGATGTCGGTCTCGGACATGCACAACAACGTCTACCTCCTCACCTGCACGGCCACCGGCGAACAGCTGATGGTCGACGCCGCGGACGACCCCGACCGCTGCCTCGCGCTCGTCGCCGAGGGCACCGGGCGCCTCGACCACCTCGTGACGACGCACCAGCACTGGGACCACGTCCGGGCGCTGCCGGACGTGGCCCGCGCCACCGGCGCCCGCACCTACGCCGGCGAGGAGGACGCGGACGCGCTGCCGCTGGCGCCGGACGTCCGTCTGCGACAGGGCGACACGCTGCGGGTCGGTGAGCTCGTGCTCGACGTGGTGCACCTGCGCGGCCACACGCCCGGCTCGGTCGCGCTCGCGTGGCGGGCGCCCGACGGGGTGACGCATCTCTTCACCGGCGACACCCTCTTCCCCGGCGGCGTCGGCAACACGAAGAACAAGGGCCAGGACTTCGACGCCCTCTACGGCGACGTCACCGAGCGCATCTTCGGCGTGTACGACGACCAGACGTGGTTCTACCCGGGGCACGGCGGCGACTCGACGCTCGGGGCGGAGCGGCCGCACCTGGACGAGTGGCGCGAGCGCGGATGGTGATGGCTAGCCTGCAGCGGTGACGACCGCCGCCGACCGGGTTCCCGCTCCCCTGCTCGTCCTCGCGGGGGTCGTGTCCGTCCAGTTCGGCGGCGCGCTGGCGCAGACCCTCGTGCCGGTCATCGGTGCGGGCGGTTCGGTCGTCATGCGGCTGCTGTTCGCGACCGCGCTGCTGCTGGCCTTCGTCCGGCCCCGCTGGCACGGTCACACCCGGCGCGCCTGGGCCACCGTCGCGGCCTTCGGCGTCGCGCTCGGCCTCATGAACTACACCTTCTACCAGTCGCTGGCGCACCTGCCGATCGGCGTCGCGGTGACCATCGAGTTCATCGGGCCGCTCACGCTGGCGGCCGTGCTGTCGCGCCGTGTCGTCGACGCCCTCGGGGTGCTCGCGGCCGCGGCGGGCGTCGTCCTCATCTCGGAGGCGCTCGAGGTGCCGTTCGCCGAGCTGGAGTGGACCGGCATCCTGCTCGCCCTGGCCGCCGGCGGCTTCTGGGCGGCCTACATCGTCCTGTCCGGTCGCACCGGCGCGGCCTTCCCGAAGCTCGAGGGCCTCGCGCTGGCGATGGTCGTCGCCACCCTCGTCACGCTGCCGCTCGGTGTCACCAGCGTCCCGTCGTGGACCGGCGAGGCGCTGCTCAAGGGCCTGGGCATCGCGGTGCTGTCGTCGGTGCTGCCCTACTCGCTCGAGCTGCTGGCGCTGCGCCGGCTGCGCGCGCAGGTGTTCGGCATCCTGCTGAGCCTCGAGCCGGCGGCCGCCGCGGTCGCCGGGCTGGTCGTGCTCGGCCAGCGGCTCGCGCCGAGCCAGCTCGTCGGGATGGCGCTCGTCGTCGGCGCGTCGGCCCTCGTCCTCGGGCTCGGGGCGCGCAAGGACCCCGCCGAGGCGCAGGCCGCCTGAGCCGCCGGACCGGGCCCGCGGTCAGTCCTCGACGAGCTCGGGGTGGCGCCGGGTGCGCCAGAGGCTGAGCACGGTCGTGACGCCGAGGATGACGACGATCGCGCCGAGCGAGACGGAGATCGGGATCTCCGGCACCGGCACCTTCTCGCCGCCGTTGATGAACCCGAGCTCGTTCTCGTGCAGCGCGTGGAGGATGAGCTTGAGGCCGATGAAGGCGAGCAGCACCGCGAGGCCGTAGCTGAGGTAGATGAGCTTCTTGAGCAGGCCACCGATGAGGAAGTACAGCTGCCGCAGACCCATGAGCGCGAAGAGGTTGGCGACGAGGACGAGGTAGGGCTCGTCGGTGAGGCCGTAGATCGCGGGGATGGAGTCGAGCGCGAAGAGCAGGTCGGTCGTGCCGAGCGCGACGATGACGAAGAAGAGCGGCGTGGCGAGGCGGGCCCCGTCCTTGCGCGTGAAGAGCTTCGTGCCGTCGTAGTCCTCGCTGGCCGGGAACCGCTTGGACACCAGGCGCATGAAGCGGTTCTGCTCGTACTCGTCGTCGTCGGTCTCGCCGCCGCTGGCCAGCTTCCACGCCGTGTAGACGAGGAACGCGCCGAAGATGTAGAACACCCAGCTGAAGTTGTTGATCGCGGCCGCGCCGACGGCGATGAAGATGCCGCGCAGGACGATCGCGATGACGATGCCGACCATGAGCGCGAACTGCTGGTACTTCTCCGGCACCCGGAAGCTCGCCATGATGAGGATGAAGATGAAGAGGTTGTCGACCGAGAGCGAGTACTCGGTCAGCCAGCCCGCGAAGAACTCACCCGCGAGCTGGCCCCCGGCGGTGAACCAGAGCCCGAGCCCGAAGAGGACCGCGGCACCGACGTAGACGGCCAGCGCCGACACGAGCTCCTTGGTGGAGGGACGGTGCGGGCGGCGGGCGATGACCGCGATGTCGAAGGCGAGGACGGCGACGGCGACGCCGATCGTCACCCACCAGACCCAGGGGGCGAGGTCGAGGTCGCTGGTGGCGGCGGGCAGCAGGGCGGGAAGCACCGCGCCAGCGTAACGGTGGGTGGACGCCCCGTTGCGCCACGTCCGCGCGCTCCTAGGCTGGCCGTCATGGCCAGCATGCTCGACGACCTCTCCCTGCTGACGAGCCTGCACCGGCAGGTGGTCGAGGAGTCCGGACGCGCGGACCTCCTCGAGCTGACCGACGCCCTCGAGCGGCGCTGCCGCGGCGAGGAGGACGGCAACCCGGCGGCGCTCGTGGCGGCCCTCGACCCGGAGACGACGTCCCGGCTGGCGCGCCTGCTGACGGTGCACCTGCACCTGACCAACCTCGCCGAGGAGCGGCACCGGGCCCGGTCCCTGCGCCGGGAGGACGGCGAGTACGGCGGCGGCAGCGACACCGGCGACATCGGGCCGGCCGTCGCCGCGGCGGGTCCGGACGCCCGGGCGCGCCTGGAGCGGATGCGCATCCACCCCGTGCTGACCGCCCACCCGACCGAGGCGCGCCGCCGGGCGGTGGCGTCGGCGCTGCGTCGCATCGCCGAGCACCTCGACACGCACGCCGACCCGGGCTCGGGCCCCTCGGAGCGGGCCCGCGCGCGGCGCCGGATGCTCGAGGACATCGACATCCTCCAGCGCACCTCGACGCTGCGCATCACCCGGCCGACGCCGGCCGACGAGGTGAAGACGGTGCTCACGGTCTTCCGGCAGTCGCTCATCCACGCGGTGCCGCGCTTCCAGCGCGCGGTCGAGGCGGCCTTCGGTGGTGACGAGCGCCCCTCCGACACACCGCTGCCGCCCATCGTCCGGTTCGGGTCCTGGGTGGGGGGTGACCGCGACGGCAACCCCTTCGTCACCGCCGAGGTGACACGCGAGACGGTGCGCGCCCACGCCGACCAGGCGCTCGAGATCCTCCACGACGCCGTCGACCGGGTCGCGCGGATGATCACGGTCGACGAGGAGTCGACGCCCCCGACGGCGGCGCTGCGCGACGCCCTCGCCAACGATGCCGCCGCCCACCCACGCCTGCTCGCCGAGGTGACCAAGGACTCCCCCAACGAGCCGCACCGCCAGAAGCTGCTCGTCGTCGCGGCCCGGCTGGCGGCGACCCGTGACGAGCGGGCCGGCGTCGCGTACGGCTCGCCCGAGGAGGCGCTGGCCGACCTCGCCCTCGTCCAGGACTCGCTCGTCGCCGCCGGTGACGCGCGCACGGCCCACGGCGAGCTGCAGGACGTCGTGTGGATGGTGCAGACGTTCGGGTTCCACCTCGCCGAGCTCGAGGTGCGGCAGCACTCGGCCGTCCACCGGGCGGCCCTCGTCGAGGCGCTCGGGCTCCTGCCGGACGACGCCCGGCCGGCCGACCCCGAGGTCGCGGCGACCGACCCCGCGCTGCTGGACCGGCTCGCGGTCGACGGCTGGCCCGAGCTCGTCGGGGCTCCCGGCGACCGGACCCGCGAGGTGCTCGACACCCTGCGCGTCATGGCCTGGCTCCAGCAGCGGTGGGGCCGTCGCAGCTGCGGCCGGTACGTCGTCTCGTTCAGCCAGTCGGCGGCCGACCTCGTCGCGGTGCGGGCGCTGGCCCGGCTCGCGGTGGGGACGCGCCCGTTGGCGCTCGACGTCGTGCCGCTGTTCGAGACCGGGGCCGACCTCGACGCCGCCGACCACACGCTCGAGGAGTGGGTGGCCCTGCCGTCGACGGCGACGTGGCTCGAGGGCGTCGACCGGCAGGTCGAGGTGATGCTCGGCTACTCCGACTCGGCCAAGGACGTGGGTCCGGCGGCGGCCACCCTCGCGCTGCACCGCGCGCAGGTCGGGCTCGTCGCGTGGGCCCGCCGGCACGGGGTGGAGCTGACGCTCTTCCACGGTCGTGGTGGGTCCCTCGGCCGTGGGGGCGGTCCGCTGCACCGGGCCATCGCGGCGCAGCCGACGGGGTCGGTCGACGGGCGGTTCAAGGTGACCGAGCAGGGCGAGGTGATCTTCGCCCGGTACGCCGACGTCCGCATCGCCGAGCAGCACCTCGAGCGGGTCGCATCAGCCGTGCTGCTGACCGACGCGCCGGAGCACGTCGCCGCGCGCGACGAGGCGGCCGGGCGGTTCGACGCCGTGGGTTCCGCTGTGGCAGAGGCGAGCCGGACGGCGTTCCGCTCGCTGGTGGAGCAGCCGGGCTTTGCGGACTTCTTCGCGATGTCGAGCCCGCTCGACCTCCTGGCCGACCTGCGGCTCGGGTCACGTCCTTCGCGACGCAGCGGCTCGGAGTCGGGACGCAGCCTCGACGACCTGCGCGCCATCCCGTGGGTGTTCGCGTGGTCGATGACGCGGGTCAACCTGCCCGGCTGGTACGGGCTCGGCAGTGGGCTCGCCGCGCTCGGCGACCTCGACGAGGCCCGGCAGGCCTACCGCGAGTGGCCGGTGTTCGCGGCGCTCGTCGACGTCGCCGAGATGAGCCTGGCGAAGACCGACGACGACCTGGCGGCCGCGTTCCTCGCCCTCGGTGGGCGGCCCGAGCTCGCGACCCAGGTGCTCGACGAGCTCGCACTCACCCGGCGGATGGTGCTCGAGCTGCTGGGGCAGGACGAGATGCTCGAGCGGAAGCCGCACTTGTACACCGCCGTCGGGCTGAGGCGGCCGTTCGTCGACATGCTCAGCCACCTGCTACTGCGCGGGCTCGGCGAGCTGCGGGCGACCGGCGAGGACGAGGGGTCGGAGTGGCACCGGCCGCTCCTGCTGACCGTCAACGGGCTCGCGGCGGGGCTGCAGAACACCGGGTGATGCGTGCGGGGAGCGGTGGCGTCCGGCGTCCGGATGGATCTGCCCTGCAAGCATTTTCGTCGTCCACAGGTGTCCGTCGACCCTTGCTTGTCGAACACGTGTTCGGTACACTGAGGCATGGACACCGAGACCCTCTCCCGCCGCATCGCGGCGCTGCGCGAGGAGTGCGCGCGGCTGGGGGCCGAGCTGGTCGAGGGTGGTCACGTCCTGTCGTCGGAGGAGGCGTTCGCGCTGGCGGGGGCGGCGCAGGGGGTGGCGAACGCTGCGGATGCGGTGGTCTCCGTGGCTGGCGCGTGGGGTGCGCGGGTGGAGACGACGGTGCGGTCCGGGTCGTGGGAGCGGGTGCACCCGGTGGGGTTCGTCGATGCGATGGCGTCGACGCGGATGTCGCTCGCGACGGGGCTGACCGAGGGGGTCGCGGGCCGGAAGGCGGCGCTGGGTGCCGCGCTGGGTGAGCGGTTCCCGCGGGTGCGCGAGCTGCTCCTCGAGGGTGCGGTCGCTTGCGTGAGCGTGCAGAAGGTCGTCGACGCCTGCGCGGGGTTGGACGTGCAGGCGTGTGTGCGGGTCGACGCGGACCTGGCGCCGCGACTGGCCGCGATGGACCCGGCGCGGGTCGCGGGTGAGGCGCGGCGGGTGGCGACGCGGGTGGCGGCCGACCAGGTCGCGGCGCACGTGGCGCTGCGGAAGCGGGGCCGGTGTGTGGAGGTCCGGCCCGGGGAGGACGGGCTGACGGACTGGTTCGCGTCCCTGCCGACGGCGACGTCCTCGGCGATGTGGGCGGCGGTGGAGGAGCTGGCCGGTGACTACCGGCAGGTCGACGACGCCCTCTCGGTGCCGGAGTCGCGGGCGGACGCGCTGGCCGACCTCGTGCTGCGCAACGTCAAGGTGAGCGCGCAGGTCACGCTCGGGGTTCCGGTGGTGAGCGACCGGCCGGCGCCCGAGGAGCAGTGTGGGACGAGGTTCCGGGTGGAGTGGGACGACGAGGACACCCTCGTGGACGCCACGACTGGGGAGGTCGTCCGGTACGGCGACCTCGACCCGGACTCGCGGGAGGAGCTGTCGTGGCTGGAGGAGCCGGCCGAGCTGGACGGCGACCTCGCCCTGACTCAAGCGGTCGTGTCGCCGGGGTACGCGGTGTCCGGGACGCAGCTACCCGGTCTGGGTTGGGTCGACCCCGCCACCCTCGCCAACCTCCTCAAGCTGCTGCCCTTCGAGGTCGCCCGCGCCGTCCTCGAGGCCGACACCGGGACCCTGGCCTCGCTCACGAGCGGCGCGTACAAGCCACCGACAGCGATCAGCGAGTTCGTCAAGACGAGGGACGGGACGTGCCGGATGTGGGGCTGCACCAGACCGGCCGTGCACTGCGACCTCGACCACGTCCGGCCCTGGCCCGTCGGTGCGACCACGCCGACCGGGTTGGAGGACCTCTGCCGGCGCCACCACCGCTTCAAGCAGCAAGGACGCTGGCGACCCCACCTCGACCCTGACGGCACCGTCACCTGGCACGGACCCGACGGCGCCACCCGCACCACCGAGCCCCAGCACCGCGTCCCGAACCCGCTCGACCACCCCTAGGGTGCCCGCATGGGGTCCTCGTTCTCGGCCGCTGCGGCCGCCGTCGGTCTGTGCGCCGTGCTCGTCGCGTTCTTCGCCGGGTTCGGCGGGATGTCGTGGGAGGGGGCGGTGCTCGTCTCGGGCGTGCTCCTGCTCGTCATCGCCGGCGTGGTGCGGTGGTACAGCGGCCTCTCGGCCGAGACTCCCCCGGAGGGCTGACCGTCGGCGCGGTCAGCGCCGGCAGGCCCGAGCGAAGTCCGGGTGCACCCGCGTCACGACGAGGACGCCCTCCGGCGACAACCGGACGCCCACGCTGTGGCGCCACTCGGTGACGACGACCGTGGCGAGCCCGAGGACCGACAGCCACACGAGGAACCCCGCCCGCTCGACCCCGGCCGATGCCCCCACGAGCGCCATGACCGGTCCCGCGGCGACGAGGACCCAGCCGGCGCGGCGCCATCCCCGGTAGCGCAGGACGAGGTCGCGTCGCCACGGCAGCTCCACCTCGTACCGCCGACCGGACATCGTCGACGCGAAGAGCCACGGGAGGATCCCGAAGAGGATCATCGCGCCGGTCCACCCCGGGGCCGCGCTGCCGGCCAGCCGTACCGAGTCCTCCGTCGGGACACCCGACTTCACGCACAGCGGAGGAAGGTCTCGTCGGACGCGACCGGGCTCACCGATCTCCACCACAGCCACCCCCGGAGGCTAGGGCCTGCGTGAGAGCCCTGTCGCCGGAACCGAGCGAACACGTGAGTCGGTCGGCATCGCGGGCCCGTCCCGCGGCGGACCCCGGTCTAGGGTCGAACGCATGCGCTACCGACGACTCGGCAACAGTGGAACTGCGGTCTCCGAGCTCTGCCTCGGCACGATGACCTTCGGCACGGAGACGGACGAGGCCGGCTCGCACGAGCAGCTCGACGTCTTCCTCGAGGCGGGCGGCACGCTCGTCGACACCGCGAACGTGTACTCCGGCGGGGTGTCCGAGGAGATCATCGGCCGCTGGCTCAAGGACCGCCCGACGGACGTCACCGACCGGGTCGTCCTCGCGACCAAGGGCCGCTTCGCCCTCGAGGAGGGCCCCAACAGCAGCGGCCTCTCGGCCCGGCACCTGACCCGAGCCCTCGACGCCTCCCTCGACCGGCTCGGCGTCGACTCGGTCGACCTCTACCAGGTGCACGCCTCCGATGAGCACACGCCGATGGAGGAGACCCTGCGCACCCTCGACGGGTTCGTGCAGGCGGGCAAGATCCGCTACTACGGCCTCTCCAACTTCACCGGTTGGGAGCTGACCAAGCTCGTCCACACCGCGCGCGCCCTCGGGGTGCGCCCGCCGGTGACCCTCCAGCCGCAGTACAGCCTCATCGTCCGCGAGATCGAGTGGGAGATCGTCCCCGCCGTGCTCGACGCCGGGATGGGCCTGCTCCCCTGGAGCCCGCTCGGCGGCGGCTGGCTGTCGGGCAAGTACACCCGCGACCAGCGACCCACCGGCGACACCCGCCTCGGCGACGACCCGAACCGCGGGATGGAGGCCTACGACCGCCGCGGCACCGACCGCACATGGCGGATCATCGAGGCCGTCGAGCAGGTCGCGCAGGCGCGCGGTGTGTCGATGGCCGAGGTCGCCCTCTCGTGGGTGACCAACCGCCCGGCCGTCACCTCGACGATCCTCGGCGCGCGCACGACCGAGCAGCTGCGGGCCAACCTCCGCTCCGTCGACGTCGAGCTGACGCCCGAGGAGAACGCGGCGCTCGACGCGGCGAGCGACCTCGGCGCGACCGACTACCCCTACGGCGAGATGGGCGTGCAGCAGCGCAGCCGCGACCTCGCCGGCTGAGCCGAGCGAACCGGTCGAGCAGACGACGAGGCCACCCGCCCTCCGGCGGGTGGCCTCGCTCGTCGCGCTCGGCGGCCTGGACCAGCGCCGGTGGCCCGGGCTAGCGCGTCGCCTCGCTCATCTGCCGCAGCTCCTTCTTGAGGTCGCCGATCTCGTCGCGCAGCCGCGCCGCGAGCTCGAAGTGCAGGTCGCCGGCGGCCTGGTGCATCTGCGTCGAGAGCTCCTGGATGAGGCCGGCCAGCTCGCTCGCCGGCAGGTCCTTGCCGCGCTGCGTGCCCATCGCGGCGTCCGCGTCGGCCGCCACCGCGCCGCGGCCACGACCACCGTCGGCCTTGCCGCGCGACCGCGCCCGCCCGGAGCCGAGGAGCTCCTGGGTGTCGGCGTCCTCGCGCTGGAGCATGTCGGTGATGTCGGCGATCCGCTTGCGCAGCGGCTGCGGGTCGACCCCGTGCGCGAGGTTGTAGGCGACCTGCTTCTCGCGCCGGCGCGTCGTCTCCTCGACGGCGTCGCGCATCGAGGGCGTGACCTTGTCGGCGTACATGTGCACCTGGCCCGACACGTTGCGCGCCGCGCGGCCGATCGTCTGGATGAGGCTGCGGGTCGAGCGGAGGAAGCCCTCCTTGTCGGCGTCGAGGATCGCGACGAGCGACACCTCCGGCAGGTCGAGACCCTCGCGCAGGAGGTTGATGCCGACGAGGACGTCGTACTCGCCCATCCGCAGCTCGCGCAGCAGCTCGACGCGGCGGAGCGTGTCGATGTCGCTGTGCAGGTACCGGACTCGCACTCCCTTGTCGAGGAGATAGTCGGTGAGGTCCTCGGCCATCTTCTTCGTGAGGGTCGTGACGAGGACGCGCTCGTTCTTCTCGGTGCGCAGCCGGATCTCGTGGAGCAGGTCGTCGATCTGGCCCTTGGTCGGCTTCATGATCACCTCGGGGTCGACCAGCCCGGTCGGGCGGATGACCTGCTCGACGAAGCCGTCGCTCTTGGCCAGCTCGTAGTCGCCCGGGGTCGCCGACAGGTAGACGGTCTGGCCGATCCGCTCGAGGAACTCCTCCCACTTCAGCGGCCGGTTGTCCATCGCCGACGGCAGGCGGAAGCCGTGGTCGACGAGGGTGCGCTTGCGCGAGGCGTCGCCCTCGTACATCGCGCCGATCTGCGGGACGGTCTGGTGCGACTCGTCGATGACGAGGAGGAAGTCCTCCGGGAAGTAGTCGAGGAGGCAGTTCGGCGCCGAGCCCGGCGAGCGGCCGTCGATGTGCATCGAGTAGTTCTCGATCCCCGAGCACGACCCGATCTGGCGCATCATCTCGATGTCGTACGTCGTGCGCATCCGCAGCCGCTGCGCCTCGAGCAGCTTGCCCTGGCGCTCGAAGCTCGCCAGCTGGTCCTCGAGCTCGCGCTCGATGCCCGCGATCGCCCGCTCCATCCGGTCCGGGCCGGCGACGTAGTGCGAGGCGGGGAAGACGTACATCTCCTGCTCCTCGCGCACGACCTCGCCGGTCAGCGGGTTGAGCGTGTAGAGCGCCTCGACCTCGTCGCCGAAGAACTCGATGCGGACGGCGTGCTCCTCGTAGACCGGGATGATCTCGACGGTGTCGCCACGGACCCGGAAGGTGCCGCGGGTGAAGGCGAGGTCGTTGCGGGTGTACTGCATGTGGACGAACTTGCGCAGGAGGTCGTCGCGGTTGACCTCGTCGCCGACGCGCAGCGGGACCATCCGGTCGACGTACTCCTGCGGCGTGCCGAGGCCGTAGATGCACGAGACGGAGGCCACGACGATGACGTCACGGCGGGTCAGCAGGCTGTTCGTGGCGCTGTGCCGCAGCCGCTCGACCTCCTCGTTGATCGAGGAGTCCTTCTCGATGTAGGTGTCGCTCTGCGGGACGTACGCCTCGGGCTGGTAGTAGTCGTAGTAGCTGACGAAGTACTCGACGGCGTTGTGCGGCAACAGCTCTCGGAACTCGTTGGCCAGCTGCGCGGCGAGCGTCTTGTTCGGCGCCATGACCAGTGTCGGGCGCTGCACCTGCTCGACGAGCCACGCGGTGGTGGCCGACTTGCCGGTGCCGGTGGCGCCGAGGAGGACGACGTCCTGCTCGCCGGCCTTGATGCGGCGGGCGAGCTCCTCGATGGCCTTCGGCTGGTCGCCGGCGGGCGAGAACTCGGAGACGACCTCGAACGGCGCGACGCGGCGCTGGAGCTCGGTGGTGGGGCGCATGCATCCACGGTAGGCCCCGGCACCGACAGGGGCCGCGGCCGCGTGCGCGTGGACGGGATCGCTGCCCGGCCCGGGCGCCCACGTGCGACGATGACGGGCGTGCCCGCGCCCCCGACCATCCGCCGGGGCTCCAACCTGCCCCGCGTCGGGGGCTACAACCAGGTCGTCGTCCTCGAGGCGATCCGCCACCACCCGGAGGGCCTGAGCCGGGTCGAGCTGGCGTCCGCGACGGGCCTCTCCCCCCAGGCCGTCTCGAACATCTGCCGCCGCCTCCTCGACGACGACCTCGTCGTCGAGGCCGGCCGCCGGGCCTCGGGTCCCGGCAAGCCGCGCACCCTGCTGCGCCTCCAGCCCTCGGGCCGCTACGCCGTCGGCGTCCACCTCGACCCGGCCGTCGTCAGCCACGTCCTCCTCGACCTCACCGGGCAGCCGGTCGCCCGCTCCGCCCGCGCGCTGCGCCCGGGCGCCGACCCGGACGAGGTGCTGCGCGACGTCGTCGAGGACGTCGACCGCCTCGTCGCCGGCTCGGGCATCGACCCGGGGCGGCTGGTCGGGCTCGGCGTCGCCGCCCCCGGTCCGCTCGACCGCGCGGCCGGCACGCTCGTGCGCCCCCCGAACCTCCCCGGCTGGGAGCGGGTCGCGGTGCGTGACACCCTCGCCGACGCGACCGGACTGCCGGTGCTGCTCGACAAGGACGTCGTCGCCGCCGCCGTCGGCGAGGTCTGGGCCGGCGGCCTCGGGCCCGGCGCGACAGCGGTCTTCCTCTACCTCGGCACCGGTGTCGGCGCCGGTCTCGTCGTCGGCGGCGAGGTGCTGCGCGGGGCCTCGGGCAACGCCGGCGAGGTCGGCCACCTCGGCACCGGCGCCACCGGCCCGTCCTGCTGGTGCGGCCTCGGCGGCTGCCTCGGCGAGGTCTGCGCGCCGGGCCAGGTCGTCCGGCGCGCGGTCCGCGAGGGCATCGGGCACTGGGACCTCGACCCCGCTGCGCCCGACCTCACGGACGCCGGCGGGCCCACCGTGCCCCCGCCGGCCGGCGACCCCCTCCACCCCGGCGCCTCGGTCCTCGTCGCCTTCGACGCCTTCTGCGACCTCGCCGACGCCGGGGACACCCGCGCCCTCGCCCTGCTCGAGGACTGGGCCCGGCACGTCGCCAAGTCGGTGACGGACCTCGTCGACGTCCTCGACGCCGACCATGTCGTCTTCGGCGGGCCGCTCTGGGCCCGGCTCTCCCCCACGTTCCTCACGCTCGTCCCCGCGCTCGTGCGTGACCGGGCCGTCGGTGCGGCCATCCACCCGATCGCGGTGCGCGGCACCGTCCTCGGCCCCGACGTCGCCGCGGTGGGCGCCGCGAGCACCGTCCTCGACCAGGCCTTCAGCGCGCGCTCCTCCGCCCTGCTCGTCGACTGACACCCCCGCCGGCCGGCGTCCACCTGTCGAGATTCCGTGTCCACGAACCCCGGATCCCCCTTGACGGCAGTTAGTCCATTTGATGTATAAACCTCGCAAGCCGGGTCAACGGTGACCCGCGAACGCGAAGGGACCCCCCGATGCAGCGCACCCGTCCTGCGGCCCTCGGTGCCGCCGCCATCTCCCTCGGGATCGTCCTCGCCGGTTGCGGCTCGGGCTCATCCTCCGGGTCCGGCGACACGAACACGATCACGGTCGCCTACCAGCGCACGGCGCAGTTCACGCAGCTCGACGCCGTCCTCAAGAAGGCCGCCTCGGAGTACGAGGCCGCCAACCCCGGGAAGAAGGTCAAGCTCACCGCGATCGAGGCCGAGCAGGACCAGTACTTCACCAAGCTCGCCCTGATGAACCGCTCGCCCTCCACCGCCCCCGACGTCATCTACGAGGACAGCTTCCAGGTCCGCAGCGACGCCGCCGCCGGCTACCTCGCCCCCATCGACGAGCAGCTCGCCGGGTGGTCGGACTGGAGCCAGTTCGACGACGTCGCCAAGCAGGCCGGCCTCGGCGACGACAAGAAGACCTACGGCGTCTCGATGGGCACCGACACCCGTGCGCTGTTCTACAACAAGGACATCTTCGAGAAGGCCGGCCTGCCGACCGACTGGCAGCCGAAGACCTGGGACGACGTCCTCAGCGCCGCCCGCACCATCAAGCAGAAGGCCCCGGGCGTCACGCCGATCAACGTCTACGCGGGCAAGGCCGCCGGCGAGGCCACCTCGATGCAGGGCTTCGAGATGCTGCTGTACGGCACCGACAGCACGCTGTACGACGACTCGAGCCAGAAGTGGGTCACCGGGTCGCAGGGCTTCAAGGACACGCTCGGCTTCTACCAGACCATCTTCGGCGAGAAGCTCGCCCCGGCCCTCGACGTCGCGCTCGACGCCACGGTCGGCTCGCGCGTCGCCACCGAGATGCTCCCCAAGGGCGAGCTGGCCATCGCGCTCGACGGCTCGTGGCTGCCCGGCCAGTGGATCGAGGGCGACAACGCCTGGAAGGGCTGGGAGGACACCATCGGCTTCGCCCCGATGCCGACCCAGAACGGCCAGGCCCCCGGCTCGGTGTCGATGTCCGGCGGCTGGCTGCTGTCGGTCGGCGCCAACGCGAAGGACAAGAACGCGGCGTTCGACTTCATCAAGGTCGCGCTCAACCGCGAGAACACGCTCAAGTACGACACCGAGAACAGCCAGATCGCGGTCCGCAAGGACGTCGCCTCGGACGACGCGTACACCTCGTACAACCCGTCCTTCGAGTTCTTCTCCTCGCTCGTGCCGACGACGAACTTCCGGCCGGCGACCCCGGACTACTCGCAGATCTCCGGCAACATCCAGGTCGCGGCGGAGTCCGTCGCCACCGGGTCGGCGACGCCCGACGAGGCGGCGAAGACCTACGACGAGGGGCTGGTCGGCATCGTCGGCCAGGACAAGGTCCAGGGCGGCTGAGGTGAGCACCGCCCTCGCACCCGCCCCGAGCCGCCGCGACCGCGGCGGCCCGGGGCGGGGTGCCGCCACCGGCGGCCGGCGCACGTTCCTGCGCCTCCTCCCCCTCGCCCCCGGCGTCGTCCTCATGGGGATCTTCCTCGTCGGCCCCATCGGGTACGCCCTCTACGGCTCGCTGACCAACGCGGCCCTGTCGGGCTACCGCGCCGTCGCCCCCGAGTTCGTCGGTCTCGACAACTACACGCAGCTGTTCACGAGCGGCCAGTTCTGGAAGTCGGTCTGGCTCACC
Source organism: Phycicoccus sp. DTK01 (assembly GCF_017312765.1). Taxonomy (NCBI): domain Bacteria; kingdom Bacillati; phylum Actinomycetota; class Actinomycetes; order Micrococcales; family Intrasporangiaceae; genus Phycicoccus; species Phycicoccus sp. DTK01. Next base: position 703,137 of record NZ_BOPU01000001.1, read on the forward strand.
CTCGTCTTCGTCGTCGGCTCCGCCATCGTCGGCCAGAACGTCCTCGGGATGGCCCTCGCGCTGCTCGTCCGCAACGGCCCGAAGCGGCTCGGCTCGGTCGTCAGCTCCCTCGTCGTCACGGCGTGGGTGCTGCCCGAGATCGTCGCCGCGTTCACCCTCTACGCGTTCTTCGCCACCGACGGCACGCTCAACGAGATGCTCGGGTGGCTCGGCCTCGACGGGCCGACCTGGCTCATCACGTTCCCGCTGCTCACCGTCATCCTCGCCAACGTCTGGCGCGGCACGGCGTTCTCGATGATGGTCTACTCGGCCGCCCTCGCCGAGGTCCCGCCGGACCTCACCGAGGCCGCGGAGATCGACGGCGCCGGCTGGTGGCAGCGCTTCACGCGGATCACGCTGCCGATGGTCCGCCGGGCCATCGCGACGAACATGATGCTCACGACGCTGCAGACCCTCGGCGTCTTCACCCTCATCTGGGTGATGACCGGCGGCGGCCCCGGGACGCAGAGCTCGACGCTGCCCATCCTCGCCTTCCAGCAGGCCTTCAAGTTCGCACAGGTCGGCTACGGCACGGCCATCGCCACGGTGACGCTCATGGTCGGTGCGCTGTTCGCCGTCGTCTACGTCAAGGTGCTCAAGCCGGAGGTCGACTCATGACGACGCCCACGACCACGCCGTCGCCCACCGCCGCCGTGCCGGTCCCGCCGGCCGCGACCCGCCCACCCCGGCGCCCCCGGGTCAGCCCCGCGGCGCCGAGCCGCACGAAGGGCCCGCGACTGGCCGCCGGGCTCGCGCTCGTCGTCGTCGGCGTGGCGTTCCTCGTGCCGCTCGCCTGGATCCTCCTCGCGTCGGTCAACCCGAGCGCCACGGTGTCGGTCTCGGTGCCCGAGGAGCCGACGCTGCAGAACTACCGCGACGTCCTCACCCCGGAGCTGACCTTCCGACCGCTGCTCAACTCGCTCGTCGTCTCGGGCGCGACGGCGGTCATCGTCGTCCTCGTCGCGACCCTGTCGGCGTACCCGCTGTCGCGGTACAAGATGCGGTTCAACCGGGCGTTCCTCCACACGATCCTCTTCGGGAGCTGCCTGCCCATCACCGCGGTGATGGTGCCGGTCTACGCCCTCTTCGTCACCCTCGGGCTGCTCGACTCGGTGCCCGGGACGATCCTCTTCCTCTCCGCGACGGCGCTCCCGATGGCCGTCTGGATGACGAAGAACTTCATGGACTCGGTGCCGGTGTCGCTCGAGGAGGCCGCCTGGGTCGACGGGGCGAGCTCGATGCAGGCGTTGTGGCGGGTCGTCGTCCCGCTCATGCGCCCCGGCATGGCGGTCGTCTTCATCTTCGTGTTCACGCAGGCGTGGGGGAACTTCTTCGTCCCGTTCGTGCTCCTGCTCGACCCGGCGAAACAGCCTGCGGCCGTGTCGATCTACACGTTCTTCGGCACCAACGGAGCGGTGGCCTACGGGCAGCTCGCCGCCTTCTCCGTCCTGTACTCCCTGCCCGTGCTCGTCCTGTACCTCGTCGTCCAACGCCTCGGAGGCGGCTCGTTCGCCCTCGCCGGCTCCGTCAAGGGTTGAGAGGAAACCACCACCCGTGCACGACAACAGCCACCTCGTCGAGCTGCGCGTCGACCGCTTCGTGCGGGAGCGCCTCGTCCCCGGCCTCCACCGCCGCAGCACCCCCCTCACCGTCGAGTGGTGGGAGGCTCCCGGCGAGCCCGTCCCCTTCGCCGAGGCCTCCACCTCCGCGTTCGAACCCGTCTCCCCCGGTACCCGCTGGGGCCGCCCGTGGGGCACGACGTGGTTCCGCGCCAGCGGGACCGTCCCCGAGGGCTGGGGAGGTGACGGCACGCGCGTCGAGGTCGTCGCCGACCTCGGCTACTCCGAGGACCACCCCGGATTCCAGGCCGAGGCCACGGCCTACCGCCCGGACGGCACCGTCATCAAGGGCCTGCACCCCCGCAACCGGTACGTGCCGCTCGCGGCGGTCTCCGCGGACGGACAGGCCGTCGAGGTGCTGCTCGAGGCGTCGTCCAACCCGGACGTCGCCGGCGCCGGCGCCTTCACCTTCGAGCCGACCCCGCTCGGCGACCTCGCCACGGCCGGGCGCGAGCCGCGCTACCGCTACGACGGGGTCGACCTCGCCGAGGTCGACGTCGAGGTGTGGGAGCTGCTCCAGGACGTGACGGCCCTGCGCGGCCTCGTCGCCGAGCTGCCCGCCGGCAGCCGCCGCGCGGGCGCCCTCAAGGCGCTCGAGGACGCCGTCGACGCGGTCGACCCCGACGACGTCGCCGGCACCGCGGCGGCCGGCCGCGCCGCGCTGCGGCCCGCGCTCGACGCGGGGGCGGACGCCAGCGCGCACCGCGTCGTCGCCGTCGGGCACGCGCACATCGACTCGGCCTGGCTCTGGCCCACCCGCGAGACCGCGCGCAAGTGCGCCCGCACCTTCTCCAACGTCCTCGCCCTCATGGACGAGGACCCCGACCTCGTCTTCGCGTGCTCCTCGGCGCAGCAGTACGCCTGGGTGCGCGACAGCCAGCCCGAGCTGTTCGAGCGGATCAAGGAGCGCGTGCGCGAGGGCCGGTTCGTGCCGGTCGGCGGCATGTGGGTCGAGTCCGACACCAACATGCCCGGAGGCGAGGCGCTGGCCCGCCAGTTCGTCGCCGGCAAGCGCTTCTTCCTCGAGGAGCTCGGGGTCGAGCCGGAGGACGTCTGGCTGCCCGACTCGTTCGGCTACACGGCGGCGATGCCGCAGATCGCTCTCGCGGCGGGCGCGCGCTGGTTCCTCACTCAGAAGCCGTCGTGGAACGAGACCAACCGGATGCCGCACCACACCTTCTGGTGGGAGGGCATCGACGGGTCCCGGGTCTTCACCCACTTCCCGCCGGCCGATACCTACAACTCCGACGTCTCGGCGGCCGACCTCGCGCGCGCCGAGCGCAACTTCTCGGAGAAGGGGCGGACCGACCTCTCGCTGCTGCCCTTCGGGTACGGCGACGGCGGCGGCGGTCCCACCCGCGAGATGCTCGCGGCCGCTGCGCGCACCCACGACCTCGAGGGCTCCCCGCGCGTCGAGCTCGGCGACCCCCACGACTTCTTCCGCCGGGCGGAGGCGGCCTACCCGGACGCACCCGTGTGGAGCGGCGAGATGTACCTCGAGTTCCACCGCGGCACCTACACCTCGCAGGCCCGGACCAAGCGGGGCAACCGCCGCAGCGAGCACCTCCTGCGCGAGGCCGAGCTGTGGGCGGCGACGGCGGCGGTGACGACGGGCGCGGAGTACCCCTACGACGCGCTCGAGCGGGCGTGGCACACGGTGCTGCTGCAGCAGTTCCACGACATCCTGCCCGGCTCGTCCATCGCTTGGGTCCACCGCGAGGCCGAGGCCAACTACGAGCGGGTGGCGACCGAGCTCGAGACGCTCGTCGACGATGCCCTGGCCGCTCTCGCGGGCGAGGGCGAGCACGAGGTCGTCTTCAACGCGGCGCCGCACGACCGCGACGGGGTCACCGCCCTCGGCGCGGCGGTCCTCGACGGCTCGGGACCGGAGACCCCGGTCGGCGTCGAGGACTCCCCCGACCCCGACACCGGCGGGTGGGTCGTCGACAACGGGCTCGTGCGCCTGGTCGTCGACCGCGACGGGCTGCTCGCGTCGGTGCGCGACCTCGCCGCCGGGGGCCGCGAGGTCCTCGCGCCGGGGAGCCGCGGCGCCCTGCTCCAGCTGCACCGCGACACCCCCACCCAGTGGGACGCGTGGGACGTCGACGAGCACTACCGCCGGCACACGACCGATCTCGTCGACGCCGAGCTCGTCGAGCTCGTCGAGAAGGGGCCGGAGCGGGTCGCCGTGCGCGTCGTGCGCCGGTTCGGCTCCTCCCGGGTCGAGCAGGTGCTCGCCCTGCGGGCCGGCAGCCGGGTCGTCGACGTCGAGCTCGACGTCGACTGGCGCGAGCGTCAGAAGCTGCTCAAGCTCGCCTTCCCCCTCGACGTCCATGCCGACCGCGCGGCCTCGGAGATCCAGTTCGGCCACGTCCTGCGCCCGACGCACACGAACACCTCGTGGGACGCGGCCCGCTTCGAGACCTGCGCCCACCGCTGGGTCCACGTCGGCGAGCCGGGGTACGGCGTCGCGGTCGTCAACGACTCGACGTACGGCCACGACGTCGGCCGGACCTCGCGCGGCGACGCCGAGGCCACCCCCGGCACGACGACGACCGTCCGGCTCTCGCTCCTGCGCGCGCCGGTCTACCCCGACCCCGAGGCCGACCAGGGCCACCACCGGCTGCGGGCCGGGCTCGTCGTCGGGGCCGAGGTCGCCGAGGCCGTCGTCGAGGGCTACCGGGCGAACCTGCCGGTGCGCTCGGTGCGCGGTGCGGCCGCCCCCGCTCCGCTCGTGCGGCTCGAGGGCGACCCGGGTGTCGTCGTCGAGGCGGTCAAGCTCGCCGAGGACCGCAGCGGCGACGTGGTCGTCCGGCTCTACGAGGCCCACGGCGGGCGCGCGTCGGCCCGGCTCGTCGCCGGGTTCGAGGCGACCGAGGTCGTCGAGACCGACCTCCTCGAACGGCCGCTCCAGGAGCCGCGGGCGCTGACCGACCGTGACGGCTCGATCTCGCTGCGGCCCTTCCAGATCGCGACGCTGCGGCTGCGGCGGGCCTGACACCGGTGCGCGGCGGGGTCTGGCCCCGCCGCGCGCCCGGTGGGAGCATCGGCGCCATGACCGGCTCCGTGCCCGAGACCCTCGACCCCGTCGATCCGGAGGCCTTCCGGGCCCTGGCCCACCGTGTGGTCGACGACCTCCTCGACCGGCTCGAGCGCCGCCGGGACGAGCCCGTCTGGCAGCCGCTGCCCGACGACGTGCGTGACTCCTTCGCCGGCCCCCTCCCCCGTGAGGGCATCGGGGCGGAGGCCGCCTACGCCGAGGTGCTCGCGCGCGTCGTGCCGTACACGATGGGCAACGACCACGCGAGCTCGTCCTCCTCGTGCAGGAGAGCGGCGTGGCGGTCGTCACCGAGACGACGCTGCGGGGACGGCTCGCCGTGCGCGTCGCCATCGGCAACCACCGCACCCGGCCCGAGGACCTCGACCTGTTCGTCGCCGCGCTCGAGCGCCTCGGACCCCGGGCCGTCGCCACCGTCACCGGGTGAGCGCCGGGTCCGTCTCCGTGTCGTCGCTGCCGGTCCGCGAGCCGACGACCCGCTCGACGAGGTACAGCACCACCCCGAGCAGGAGCAGGCCCCCGCACCACAGGAGTGACGTCGGGTCGTCGTAGACCGCGAACGCGAGGATCGCGAGGTTGCCCACGAGGCCCAGGAGCAGCAGCGGGGTGTTGGCCCGGAACGTCTTCTCGTGCTCGTCCTGCCCGCGCAGGCGCAGGCACGCGACGATGACCAGGGCGTAGATGAAGAGCAGGAAGACGACGGTGACCAGCGCGAGCCGGTTGACCAGGTCGATCCCACCGCCGGCCTCGAGCACGACCGTGCCGGTGACGAGCAGCGCCGCGACGACGAGCGCGCTGAACAGCAGCCCGACCCAGGGGCTGCGGCGACGGGGGTGGACCGTCGCGAAGATGCCGGGCACGACGTCCTCGTTCGCCATGCCGTAGAGGATGCGCGGCTGCGTGACGAGGGTGACGAGGGTCGTGTTCGTGATGGCGACGAGGGCGATGACCGAGAACACCGTCGCCATGAGGTCCGTCGAGAACGGCAGGATCCCGGACTTCACCACCTCGAGCAGCGCGGCGTCGGAGTCGGCGAGCCGGTCGACGGGCACGGTGAGGGCGGCGGCCATCGAGACGAGGACGTACACGACGCCGGCGACGACCATGCCTCCGACGAGCGAGCGCGGGAAGTGGCGGTGCGGGTCCACGGTCTCCTCGGCGACGTTCGCCGTGTTCTCGAAGCCGGTCATCGCGAAGAACGAGAACGCGATCCCGGCGAGGATCGCCAGCGCCGGGTTGCCGTCGGTGCTGATGTCGGTGAGGACGCCGAAGTCGGCGTCGCCCTGGACGACGTGGTAGACGCCGATCGCCATGATGACGAGGAGGCCGGCCACCTCGACGAAGGTCATGAGCATGTTCATGACGACCGACTCGGTGATGCCGACGAAGTTGACGACGGCGAGCAGCGCGACGAAGACCAGCGACACGAGCAGGGCCGGCGGGCCGCCGCCGTCGAAGAGCGTCGCGAAGTACGAGGCGAAGCCGGTGGCGAGCGACCCCGTCGCGGCGAAGCTCGCGGAGAGGAACGACACGGTGACGAGGAAGGTCAGCACGGGGCTGCCGAACGCCTTCTTCACGTAGAGCGACGCACCGGCCGCCCGGGGGTACTTCGTCACGAGCTCGGCGTACGCGGACCCGGTGATGGCGGCCACGAGGATGCCGAGGGCGAAGGCGACCCAGAACGCGCCACCGACGGCCGCCGCGACGAGCCCCACGAGGACGTAGATGCCCGAGCCGAGCACGTCACCCAGCGTGTAGAAGAAGAGCTGCTTGCCGTTGATGGATCGTCTGAGCGCACCGGTCCCGTCGTCGACGGCGGTGGTGTCGGTCGCGGTCACGGAGTCCCCAGTTCGTCGATGGTGCCCCGGTCCCCCCACCGGAGCGCGATCGACCCACCCTGTCACACCCCGTCGGCCGGGGGGAGGTTCAGGCCCCCGGCGCCCATCCGGTCCGCTCGGCCCAGGCGCGGGCTCGCGGGGACGCCGCGTCGAACCACGGCTCCTTGGCGTCGGCGTACTCCTCGGTCGTCACGAGGCGGGCCGCGAGGTCGGCCTTGACGGCGGCGTAGGCGTCGCGCTCGCCGGCGTCGGCGCGGAGCCAGTCGCGAAAGAGCAGGGCGAACTGCCAACCGGCAGAACCCACCTCGCGCACGTGGACGTGGGCGACGCGCCCAGGGTCGGACGACCCGTGGAAGCGCTTGGGCCACGGCGCGCCGTCCCTGCCGTGGTCCTCGGTGACGTCCTCGACGCGCACGAACCCCATCCGCGCCATCCCGGCGACGAAGGCGGGGTCGTCGGCGTCGGCGAGGGTCGCGACACCCACCTGCAGGTCGACGACGTCCTTGGCCGGCAGGTGCGGGACCGCGGTCGAGCCGACGTGGTCGAGCGTCACCGCCGCCTCGCCCACGCCGTGCCGGACCCGGGCGAGGAGCCGGGCCGCGGTGGGCGCCCAGTCGGCGTCCGGCGGGGACAGCACGGGTACGGGCAGGCGGCTGCGGGTCCCGCTGCGCAGGTTGTCGGCGAAGGGCTCGAGACGTCGGTGCCACAGCCGGCGCACCGCCGTGGCCAGCGCCTCGGGGCTCCCCTCGTTGGGCAGCCACACGTCGGCGGCGGCCCGGCGCGCCGCGTCGTCCGCCTGCGCGGCGACCCGTGTGCGGGCGTCGGACTCGTCCATCCCGCGGTCGCGGACCAGCCGCGCCACGCGGACCTCGGCGTCGGCCCCCACGACGACGACGAGGTGGTACTCCCCCGCCATCCCCTTCTCGACGACGAGCGGCATGTCGTGCACGAGCACACCGCCCTCCGGGACCTCGGCCACGAGCTCGGCCGTGCGCGCCCAGATCGCGGGGTGGGTGATGGCCTCGAGGTCGCGCAGCGCCGCCGGGTCACCGAAGACGACGCGCCCGAGGGCCGGCCGGTCGAGCGAGCCGTCCGGGCGCAGGAGGTGGTCGCCGAAGCGTCGGGCGATCTCGGTGAGCGCCGACTGCCCGGGCTCGACGACCTCGCGGGCGACCGCGTCGGCGTCGACGACGTGCGCCCCGAGCCGCGCGAGCTCCCGCGCAGCGGTCGACTTCCCGGACCCGATGCCCCCGGTCAGGCCCACGCGCAGCATGCCGCCGACCCTACCGGCGCGCCTGCCGCCGAGCCCCGGTGCGCCGGGCGACCGACGGGTAACCTCCTCCCGTGACGACCCACACGCGGGAGGCCCCGGACGCCGGGACCCGGGCCACCGCGCCCGGGCGGCGCCTCCTCGCCCTCGACGGGCTGCGCGGGCTCACCATCGTCCTCGTCGTGCTGGGGCACCTCAGCGCGTTCCTCTGGCCGGCCGAGGGGATCCGGTCGACCCCGTGGCTGCGCGGCCTCGTCGCCGGGGGCGCCGTACCGGTGTTCTTCGTCGTCAGCGGGTACATCGTCACCGCCGGCCTGCTGCGTGACGACGCCCGCGGGACCCTCGACCCGGTGCGGTTCTACGCCCGGCGCCTCGTGCGGCTGGGCGCGCAGGTCGTGCCGCTGTGCGCGACCGTGGTGCTCGTCGCGGCGCTCGACCCGACCGACACCGCCCCGACCGGGTCGACGGTGACGACGGTGACCCACACCCTCACCTACACGAACAACTGGCTCTACGCGCTCGACCCGCTCCAGGCCCGCCCGGACCTCGGGCACCTGTGGTTCCTCTCCGTGCAGCAGCAGTGGTACCTCGTGCTGCCGCTCCTCGTGGCGGTCCTCGCGGCGCGCCGGCGGGCGTTGACCTGGACGCTCGTCCTGCTGGCCGTCGCGTCCGCGACCTACCGCCTCGTCGAGGCCTCGGACAGCACCTGGTTCGCGCTCTCGGTCAGCACCGTGGCCCGCGCCGACGGCCTCCTGCTCGGGGCGGCCCTCGCGGTCGCGCTCCCCCACCTGCGGCGCCTGGCTCCCCGCGCACCGCTCGTCGGGGCGCTCGCGCTGCTCGCGGTGCCCGTCCTCCTGTCGCTCGGCGGTGAGCTCGGCCCCTACGCCTACCTCGAGGGCTGGAGCGTCGCGTTCGTCGTCGTCGCCGCCACCCTCGTCGCGGCCGTCGTCCTCCACGAGCGCGAGAGCCGCCTGACCAGGGTGTTGTCGGTGCGGTGGCTCACCTGGCTCGGTCGCGCCTCCCTCGTCGTCTACGTCTGGCACTACCCCGTCATCTTCTTCGTCGGGCGGCACGTCGGGCCCGAGGCGTCCCCCGTCGCCACGACCGCGGTCGTCCTCGCCGTCGTCGCCGTGGTGACGGCGGTCAGCCACCGCTGGGTGGAGGAGCCGGTCCGGGCCTGGCTCGCGACCCACCTGCGACCGCCCGCCGTCGAGCGCCCGCTGCCCCCGGCCCCGGGGGTGGGGGTCGCGTGAGCAGCGCCCCGCCCGTCGCCGTGCCGTCGACCCTGCACCGGGTCGTCCACCGCTCCCTGCCGGTCGACGGGCTGCGGGGAGCCGCCATCGCCCTCGTCGTGCTGTTCCACGCGACGGTCGTCTGGCCGACCGCCGAGCGGCCGCCGCTCGGCTCCCTCGGCGCGCTGTTCCAGGGCGGCAACATCGCCGTGAGCACGTTCTACGTCATCAGCGGCTACCTCGTGACGGAGCGGATGCTCGCCGCCTCCACCCGCAGCCGCGTCTGGGGCCCGCTGGTCTACCTCGAGCAGCGGACGGTCCGGATCGCGCTCCAGGTCTGGGTGCTGCTCGTGGCCGTCCTCCTCGTGTGGCGCCTCGACCCCACCGACACGACCTCGAGCGACGCGACGATCCGGTCGGTGCTCGCGGCGGCGACCTTCACGTTCAACACCTACGTCCGCGACCACGCACTGGCGGCGCGCGCCGACATCGGACCGCTGTACTTCCTCAGCATCGACGTGCAGTTCTTCGTCGTCGCGGCCCTCGTCGTCGTCGCGCTGGCCCGACGCCGGCGTCTGCTCGTCGGGATCGCGGTGGTCGCGCTCGTCGCCACCTTCTGGTGGCGCTGGCAGCTCTACCTCGACGAGGGCTGGTTCCGCGCGGCGCTGACGACGACGGCCCGGATGGACGGGCTCCTCGCCGGGGCGGCCGCCGCGGCCCTGCTCCAGGGTCGCCCCACGCCGACGTGGCTGCGACGGCATGCGGCGGCCCTCGCGGGCAGCGGCCTCCTGCTGCTCGCGGGCGCGCTCCTCAGCTGTGTGTTCGTCGGGATCGACGGCTACTTCGGGCTCCAGGGAGTCGTCGCCACGCTCGCCGCGACCGCCCTCGTCGTCGGGCTCGCGAACGGCGCCTCCGTCGACGGCCCGGGCAGCCGGGTGCTGTCGTGGCGCCCGCTCGTCGTGCTCGGCCAGGCGTCGCTCACGGTCTTCCTGTGGCACATGCCGGTCTTCCAGCTCGTCCGCCGCCACGCGGGCGGGTGGGACACGCTCCCACGGCTGCTCGTCACCGCGGTCGTCCTGGGCGCCGTCGTCGTCGTCGTGCACCGCGCGGTGGCCCCGGTTGCGGAGGCCGTCGTCCGCCGGGTCTTCGGCTCGCGCCGCCTGAGCCGGCTGGCCGGTGGCGAGCCTCGGCCGACGGCCTCACTCCCCGGCGAGGCGAGCGGGGAACCCGCCGGTCGCGACCGGTGACCAGCGCGTCGGTGTGATGCGCAGGAGCGACTTGCCCTGCTCGACCATCGCCTGCCGGTACTCGTCCCAGTCGGGGTGCTCGCCCGAGATGTTGCGGAAGTACTCGACGAAGGGCTCGACGTCGTCGACCGCGTCGACGACCTCGGCGTCACCGTCGACCTGCACCCACGCCCCGCCGAAGTCGTCGGACAGCACGAGGACGCTGCAGCGCGCGTCGCGACGGGCGTTGCGGACCTTGGCCCGCTCCGGGTAGCTCGTGACGACGATGCGGCCGGCGTCGTCGACCCCGCCGGTGACCGGCGACGCCTGCGGGCGGCCGTCCGAGGCGCGGGTGGTCATGAGCACCATCTGGTGGCGCGGGCGGACGAAGTCGAGGAGCTCGGCGAGCTCGACGGAGGTGTTCGTGGCGATCGTGCGTGGCATGGCTCCACCCTGCCACGCACGACCACCCCGTCAGGCGCCGAGCCGCTCGCCGCTCTCCGCGTCGAACACGTGCGCCTCGGCCTCGAGCGGACGGACGCGCACGACGTCACCGACCTCGACGCCGGCCCGCTTCTCGGTCTTGATGGTGACCCGCTCCCCCTCGGTGCCGTCGGTCGACGGCCGGCGGCCGTAGACGAACGACTCCGAGCCGAGCGCCTCGACGAGCTCGACGGTCAGCTCGAGCGCGCCGGGGTCGTCGGCGCCGGCGATCCGCCAGGCCTCCGGGCGCAGCCCGACGACGACGCGGTCACCGGCCGCCGACGCGACCGAGCGGTCGAGCGCGACGGGCACCCCGTGCACCTCGGCCCGGCCCTCGCGCACCGGCGCCTCGACGAGGGTGATCGCCGGGGAGCCGATGAACGAGGCGACGAACGTGTTGACCGGCTTGTCGTAGAGCACCTCCGGGGCGTCGACCTGCTGGAGCCGCCCGTCGCGCAGGACCGCGACCCGGTGACCCATCGTCATCGCCTCGACCTGGTCGTGCGTCACGTAGACCGTCGTCACCCCGAGCCGTCGCTGCAGCCCCGCGATCTGGCTGCGGGTCGAGACACGCAGCTTGGCGTCGAGGTTCGAGAGGGGCTCGTCCATGCAGAACACCTTGGGCTGGCGCACGATCGCCCGGCCCATCGCGACGCGCTGGCGCTGCCCGCCGGAGAGCTGCCCCGGCTTGCGGTGCAGCAGGTCCTCCATCTCGAGGATGCGCGCCGCCTCCTGGACCCGGGTCTTCGTCTCCGCCTTGGAGACACCGGAGTTGTCGAGCGCGAAGGCCATGTTCTGCGCGGCCGTCATGTTCGGGTACAGCGCGTAGCTCTGGAACACCATCGCGATGTCACGATCGCGCGGGCGCACCCCCTGCTGGTCGTGCCCGTCGACGAGGATGCGGCCGTCGTCGACCGGCTCGAGGCCGGCCAGCATCCGCAGGGTCGTGGACTTGCCGCACCCCGAGGGGCCGACGAGGACGAGGAACTCGCCGTCCTCGATGTCGAGGGTGACCGCGTCGACCGCCGGGGAGGCGTCCTTGGCGTAGCGGCGGGTCGCCGCGTCGAAGTAGACCGTTGCCATCGGATGGCTCTCCTCAGAGCTTGGACTTGATCTGGTTGTCGAAGACCTGCTGGCTCTCCTTGTCGAGGCCGGCGAAGACCGTCGCCACGTCCTGCCCCTGCGCGACCTGGTCCAGGCCCTTGCCGATGCGGGCGCCGCCACCGGGCAGGAGGACGCGGGCGTTGTCCTGCGAGCGGGTCTGCGGCAGCTGGTCGATCGCGGTCTTGGCGTTGGGGTTCTTCGCGAGGTACTCCTTCTCGGCCGGCAGCTCGACGGCCGACTTGCGCACCGGCATGTACCCGGTCGCCTGCGTGAAGGTCACCGTGTTCTCGGCGTTGGTGATGAACTCGGCGAGCTTGAGCGCGTTGGCCTTGCGCTCGTCCGAGATGTTCGCCGGGATGCCGAGGCCCGCGCCGCCGGTCGGGCAGTTGCCCTCGCCCGGCAGGAACGCGGTGCCGACCTCGAACTTCGCGTCCTTGGCGATGCCCCCGAGCGAGCCGGTGGACTGGAGGATGCACCCGGCCAGGCCCGCGGAGAAGTCGGCCTCGGGGGTCGCGTTGAACTTGACGACACCGGCCTTGGCGATGTCCTGGAGGTACTGGCCCGCCTTGACGGTGCCCTCGGCCGTGAACGTCGGCGTCCACTCCTGCGAGTACCCGCCGCCGTAGCCCCACGCCATGTTCTGGAAGTGCCAGTCGAGGTAGTTGGAGCCGTCGGGCAGCTCCATCGCGAACTTGCCGTTGCCGGCGGCCGCCTTGAGCGCCTCGGACCACTCCTTGAACTCGTCCCAGGTCTTCGGGCCGCGGTCCTCCAGGCCGGCCTTGGACCAGATCTCCTTGTTGTAGTAGAAGAGCGGCGTCGAGCGCGAGTAGGGCAGCGCGAAGTGGCCGCCGTCGAAGAGGTAGTCGCCGTAGAGGGCGTCGACGTAGTCGGACGGGTCGACCTTCGCCGTGGTCATGAGGTCGTCGAGCGGGGTCAGCTGCTTGTTGAGCGCGAAGTTGAACCACGTGACGTCCGAGACGACGACGAGGTCGGGGAGGGTGCCGCCGACGAGGGCGCCGTTGAACTTCTGGGCGACCTCCTCGTAGTTCTTGCCGGCGTCGACGAGCTTGACGGTGATGCCGGGGTTGGCCTTCTGGAACGCGGCGATGAGCTCCTGCTCGACCGGCTTGCTGTTGCCGGGGTGGTTGCTCCAGAACTCGAGCGTGTTGCCGTCGCCGCCCTGGTTCGAGGTGGCGCTGGTGCCGGTGCCGGCGCAGGCGCTGAGACCGGCGGCGCCGGCGACGCCGGCGAGGCCGAGGAAGCCCCGGCGGGTGACGTTGTTCATGGTGGTGCCCTCCCTGTGGTCCGGGACTGCTCGCCCGGGGTGGATGTGCGTCGTGGTCGTCGGTGGTGCTGGTCGGTGGTTCGCGGGTCGCCCGGGTCAGCTCTTGACGGCCCCGGCGGTGAGGCCCTTGATCATCTGGCGCTGGAGGACGAGGAAGAGGACGAGCACCGGGAGCATCGCGAGGACGGTGCCCGCCATCACCGGGCCCCAGTTCGTCACACCGTCGTTGTTCTGCAGCAGGGTCAGGCCGACCGGCAGCGGGGCGGTGCGCTGGTCGTCGGACATGAGGAACGGCCAGAGGTACTCGTTCCACTCGTTGACGACGGTGATGAGCGAGAAGGCGACGAGCGTCGGCCACGACATCGGCAGCACGACCCGCCAGAGGAGCTTGATCGGCCCCGCCCCGTCCAGCCGCGCCGCCTCGATGATCTCGCCGGGCAGGCTGAGGAACTGGTTGCGCATGAGGAAGGTCCCGAAGGCCACCCCGGCGAGCGGGACGATGATGCCCTGGAAGGTGTTGCGCCAGCCGAGCTGCGCGACGAGGGCGTAGTTGCTGATCACCGTGATCTGGTTCGGCACCATGAGCGCGGCGATGACGACGAGGAAGACGACCCCCCGCCCCGGGAAGCGCAGCAGCGAGAGCGCGTAGGCGCTGATGACGCCGAGCACGATCTTCGACGCCGACAGCACGAGCGTGATGATGACCGAGTTGCGGAAGTAGTCGAGGAACGGGATGCGCGTCGTCACGTCGTGGTAGTTCGCGGTCGTCGCGGGGTCGGGCAGCCACTGCGCCGGCTGCACGTAGATGTCGCCGCGCTCCTTGAGCGAGGTGATGACGATCCAGAACAGCGGGACGCCGACGAGCAGCAGCACGAGGACCATCCCGACGTAGCCGGCGACGGTCATCCCACGGGAGCGGTGCGAGGCGGCCTCGGCACCGTGCGCGCGCGCCCTCACGAGCGCTGCCCCTTGTCCATGATCCGCACCTGGACGACGGTGACGACCAGGAGGATGAGGAACATGACGGTCGCGACCGTCGCGCCGTAGCCGGCCCGCTGGTTGACGAAGGTCTCGCGGTAGACCTGGTAGACGAGGGTCATCGTGCCGTCGCCCACGGGCCCGCCGCGGGTCATGACGTTGATGATGTCGAACACCTGGACCGAGCTGAGCAGCACCGTGATCGAGAGGAAGAAGGTCGTCGGGCGCAGCTGCGGCAGGAGCACCTTGCGGAAGTGCGTCCACGGCGAGGCGCCGTCGATCTCGGCGGCCTCGTCGAGGTCGGCGCGCCGGCCCTGGAGGGCGGCGAGGTAGATGACGAAGGTGTAGCCGAGGTTCTTCCAGATGTAGGTGAAGGTCACCATGAACAGCGCCCAGCCGGAGCGCTGGTAGAAGTCCGGTGCCTCGACCCCGATGCGGGCGAGCAGGTCGCGGACCAGGCCGAAGCTCGGGTCGAAGACGAACTGGAACGCGACACCGACCGCCGCGCCGGAGATGACGAACGGGGCGAAGACGGCCGAGCGGACGAGGTTCCTCCCGCGCAGCCGCTGGTCGAGGAGGATCGCCAGGCCCAGGCCGAGGCCCATCGAGATGCCGACCGTCGCGACCGTGAAGACGAGCGTGTTGCCGAGGACGGTGCGGGTGTCCTCCCGGCCGAACCACTCGACGTAGTTGGCGAACCCGACCGGGTTCGCGACCGGCGCCGAGATGTTCCAGTCCGTGAAGGACAGCCGGATGTTGTCCAGCAGCGGACGGTAGGTGAAGACGATGAGCAGGACGAGGTTCGGCGCGAGGAGCAGCGCGGCGAGCGACCACTCCCACGCGCGTCCGGACGAGCGTCGCGGAGGGGGTCCGACCGGCTCGGGTGGGCCGGTGGTTCCCCCTCGCGCGACATCGGGCTGGGTCGTCGACGTCGGCGGCACGTGCGCGACCCTAACCGCGCAGGTCGACCGACGGGGGCTTGGAGGTGAACGAGTTCCGTCCGGCCGATGACATGCGTGAAGTCGTCACGCGCTGGGACCCGGGGACGGGCGAGGGGCCCGGACCGCGTGGTCCGGGCCCCTCGTGGCAGAGCCGGTGCGCCGTGGCGGCGCGGTGGCTCAGTTGCCGGTGAGCTTCTCGCGCAGGGCGGCGAGGGCCTCGTCCGAGGCGAGCGTGCCCTCGGACTGCGCGGCCTGCTGCGGACGCGGCGAGCTGTCGCTCGAGGAGGACGAGCCCGACTCCGAGGAGTACGAGGTCTCGGCGCTGCCGCCGGCGGCCTCCGCGTCGGCCTTGGCGAACGCCTCGACCTGGGCGCGGTGCGCCTCCCAGCGCGCGTGCGCCTCGGCGTACTGCTTCTCCCAGGCCTCGCGCTGGGTCTCGAAGCCCTCGAGCCACTCGTTGGTCTCCGGGTCGAAGCCCTCGGGGTACTTGTAGTTGCCCTGCTCGTCGTACTCCGCGGCCATGCCGTAGAGGGTCGGGTCGAACTCGACCTGGCCGGCGCCGTCCTCGTTCGCCTGCTTGAGCGAGAGCGAGATGCGGCGACGCTCGAGGTCGATGTCGATGACCTTGACGAAGATCTCCTGGCCGACGGTGACGACCTGCTCGGGCAGCTCGACGTGACGCTCGGCGAGCTCGGAGATGTGGACCAGGCCCTCGATGCCGTCGTCGACGCGCACGAACGCACCGAACGGGACGAGCTTGGTGACCTTGCCCGGGACGACCTGGCCGATCGCGTGGGTCCGGGCGAAGTGCTGCCACGGGTCCTCCTGCGTCGCCTTGAGCGACAGGGAGACGCGCTCGCGGTCCATGTCGACGTCCAGGACCTCGACCTTGACCTCGTCGCCGACCTCGACGACCTCGGACGGGTGGTCGATGTGCTTCCAGGACAGCTCGGAGACGTGGACGAGGCCGTCGACCCCGCCGAGGTCGACGAACGCACCGAAGTTGACGATCGAGGACACGACACCCGTGCGGACCTGGCCCTTGCCGAGCTCCTTGAGGAAGGTCGTGCGGACCTCGGACTGCGTCTGCTCGAGCCAGGCACGGCGCGACAGGACCACGTTGTTGCGGTTCTTGTCGAGCTCGATGATCTTGGCCTCGATCTCCTTGCCGACGTACGGCTGGAGGTCGCGGACGCGGCGCATCTCGACGAGGGACGCCGGGAGGAAGCCGCGCAGGCCGATGTCGAGGATGAGGCCACCCTTGACGACCTCGATGACGGTGCCGGTGACGACGCCGTCCTCCTCCTTGATCTTCTCGATCGTGCCCCAGGCGCGCTCGTACTGGGCGCGCTTCTTGGACAGGATCAGACGACCCTCCTTGTCCTCCTTCTGGAGGACGAGGGCCTCGACCTCGTCGCCCACGGCGACGACCTCGTTGGGGTCGACGTCGTGCTTGATGGACAGCTCGCGCGAGGGGATGACGCCCTCGGTCTTGTAGCCGATGTCGAGCAGGACCTCGTCCCGGTCGACCTTGACGATGCGACCCTCGACGATGTCGCCGTCGTTGAAGTGCTTGATCGTCGCGTCGATGGCGGCGAGGAGGTCTTCCTCAGATCCGATGTCGTTGATCGCGATCTGGGGGGCGGTCGTGTCGACCGTGCTGGCAGTCATGTAGTAGGAACTCCGATGTGGACAGATGGAATCGATGGGATGCTTCGCGCGCACACGTGACCCACGCAGGGCACACGTGTGCTCGGCCAGCCTACTCGGCTCCGGGTGCAGCGGGCAAAACGTCCGGGACGGTCGCGGTCGGGGGCGCCGGCCGATGACGTCCGAGGCGGGGCGCCGACCCGTCGGCGCGGACGAGACGCGCGCGGCCAACCGGTCGTGGTGGGACGCCGAGGCCGACGACTACTACACCGAGCACGGCGCCTTCCTCGGCGACGACTCCTTCGTCTGGGGGCCCGAGGGCTGGACCGAGGCCGAGCTGGACCTGCTCGGCGTCCGCGACGGGATGACCGTCCTCGAGATCGGCGCGGGCGCGGCCCAGTGCTCGCGCTGGCTGGCCCGCACCCACGACGTGCGGGTCGTCGCGAGCGACCTGTCGGCCGGGATGCTGCGCACCGGGCGTCGGCTCGACGTGCGGGCCGGCGCCGCCCCGCTCCCCCTGCTCCAGTGCGACGGAGCGGTCCTCCCCCTCGCGGACGCGTCGGTCGACCGCGTGTTCACCGCCTACGGGGTCATCCCGTTCGTCGCCGACAGCGCCGCCGTGCTGCGCGAGGCCGCCCGCGTGCTGCGCCCCGGCGGGCGCTTCGTCTTCTCGACGTCGCACCCGGTGCGCTGGGCCTTCCCGGACGTGCCCGGGCCGGCCGGGCTCACCGTGTCGCAGTCGTACTTCGACCGCACCCCCTACGTCGAGAGCGAGGCCGGCGTCGTCACGTACACCGAGCACCACCGCACCCTCGGCGACCTCGTGCGCCAGGTCGTGGCGGCCGGGCTCTTGCTCGTCGACCTCGTCGAGCCGGAGTGGCCCGAGCGCAATGAGGCCGAGTGGGGCGGCTGGTCCCCGCTGCGCGGCCGGGTGCTGCCGGGCACGGCGATCCTCGTCACCGAGCGCCCGGCCTGAGCCCGCGTGTCAGCGGCCCGCGGGGACCCGGCTGCGCTCGAGCGTCTCGCCGTCGTCGGCCGCACCGTGGCGGCCGCTGCGGCGACCGGTCAGCCAGAGGGCGAGGCCGCCGAGGAGCGCGACGACGCCGAGGACGCCACCGACCAGCGGCACCGTGCGGGTCAGCAGGCCGAGCTGCGAGGCGTTCGAGGAACCGGAGTCGACGTTGGTCCGGACGGTCTCGGGCGTGAAGCCGAACGTGAGGTCGAGGAAGGTCGACCCGTCGTCGAGCAGCCGGACCTGGTGCTCCTTCTGGTCGATGATCGATCCGGTCGTCGGCTCGATCCACAGCGTCTTGTCGGTGGAGTAGGTGCCGGCCACGCCGTCGGCGATCTGGATCGGGGCGTCCTTGACCGAGACGAGGAACTTGTACGTGGCCAGGCCGTCGACGTCCTCCTCGCCCTGGTACGTCGCGTCGACCGCGCCGCCGACGAGACCGTCCCAGAAGGGGTAGGTCTTCTGCTCGACACCGAACGGGAACTTGTTGATCAGCCCCTCCTTCGGCGCCGCGTCGGCCGGCAGGTTCGCGAAGTCGTTGACCGGCAGGGCGGTGCGACGGTCGGTGGCGAAGGTGTCGGTGCTCGCCGAGAGCAACGTCTTGGACGGGTCGTCCGCCGCGACGCAGTCGGGGGCGTTGCCGTCCGGGTCGCGCACGAGGCAGCTGGAGTTCTGAAAGAGGACGACCTCGCCGGTGCTCAGCTCGGAGTCGGCGTGCGTGATGCTCGTGGCCTTGACCGGCGTCGTCTCGAGCCCGTCCGGGCCGGCCACCTGGGCCTCGCCCGACAGCCGCGTCACCGTGTCGACGTCGAGGGGGGTCTTCTGCACCTGTCCCGAGGCGTACGCCAGCGACAGGATCGCGGTCGTCACCAGGAACGCTCCGAGGAAGACGAGGAGCTTCGTCACGATTCCGCGCACTGCTTGACCCTCCGTTGGGCTCGATGTCGGACGAAATGTAGCAGGATGCAACCCGCCGGTAACATGACTCGCGGATGCCGCGTGGCGACCCCTCGCCCGGCAGCCCCGTCCGCACCGTCCCGGGAGGCCAGCGCGCCATGACCACCGCCGCCGCGCCGACCACGCCGCGCACGCGCTCGACGGCTCTGGACTGGGTCCGCGGCGTCGCCCTCGTCCTCGTCGTCCTGTCGCACATGTGGGCGCTGTGGTCGATCGAGGCCCTGGCCGGTGTGCCGCCCCTGCTGCACCTGCTCCAGAGCGGCAACATCGCCGTCACGGTCTTCCTCGTCGTCGCGGGCTTCCTCCTGACCCGATCCCTCATCGGCCGGGACGGGACGCGCGCCGACGACGAGGGCCGGGTCGGCACGATCGCCGCGGAGCGCCCGGCGCTCGCCGTGCTCAGCCGGGTCGTGCGCATCTCGTCGCAGACCTGGCCCCTGCTGCTGCTCGTGTGGTTCACGACCCTGGCCGAGGGCGCGGGCGAGGTCGTCGAGACCCAGACCGAGCGCTCGGTGCTCTGGGTCACGACGTTCGGGTGGAACGTCTACCTCCAGACCGAGGCCCTGCTCGCGCGGGCCGACCTCGGGCACCTCTGGTACACCGCCGTCTACGTGCAGGTGACGCTCGTCCTCGTCGTCCTCGTGCGGGGGCTGCGCCACCGACGCGTCGTGCTCGCGCTCACCCTCGGGGGCCTGCTGCTCGCCTGCACGGCCTGGCGCGCGCACGTCGCCGACGTCGAGCCGCTGACGACCGCGCTGCTGCGCACGACGACGCGGATGGACGGGATGCTCTGGGGGGCCCTCGCCGCCGTCTGCTGGCCGTGGCTGCGGCCGGTCCGCTCGGTCGCCGGGACCGTCGTCTCGTACGCGCTGACGCTCTTCGCCGCCCTCGTGCTGCTGCTCGGCAACTCGGGCGCCTACCTCGGGTGGGGCGGCGTCGCCGCGAACCTCGCCGTCGTCGCCGTCGTCGTCGCCGCCCCCGGTCTGCCGCCCGAGGGCCGGCTCTCCCGCGCCCTCGGCTGGCGGCCGCTCGTCGTGCTCGGCCGCTACAGCCTCGCGGTCTACGTGTGGCACTACCCGATCTTCTTCGGCGTGGGCCAGCGTCTGCCGACCTGGCCGGCCCCGGCCAAGGCGGCGCTCGCCCTCGCGCTGCTCGCCGCCGCCGTGGTCCTCACCGTCCGCTACGTCGAGCGGCCGGTCGAGGCCTGGGTCCAGCGCCGCCTCGGGGCGCGACCGGCCGACCGCGAGGAGCTCGCGGCCCTCCCCCTCGTCCCGGAGCCGGCCCTCAGCCCCGCCGGCGCAGCCGCTGGACCCGCGACAGCGCCTTCTGCACCGTCTCGTCCCTGAGCCCGAGCCGCCGCTTGGCCCGGTCGTAGACGTCCAGCGCCTGCCGGTCGGCCCAGATGGCGACCCGCTTGGCCCCGTCACCCGGCCGGGCGCGGTAGTGCGTCGAGCGGCGGACCGCGTGGTCCTCCTCGGTGAAGTAGTAGAGGGCCAGCGAGCGCCGAGCCTCCCCCGGAGGGCAGGTGAGCGCGTCGGGGTGGCCGTGGAAGCTGTCCTCGGAGGTCGTGAAGACGAGCATCCGGTTGCCCTTCGGCGTGACCCTGGCGCGGCACGCCGTCATCTGCGGGTCCCACAGCTCGAGCTGCCCGCCCCACTCGGCGGGCCACTCCTCGTTGAGGTAGAGGAGGATGTTGACCCGCCGCGCCCAGTTCTCGTGGTCGTGGTGGGTCGTGAAGTCGGCGTGGATGTTGAGGTGGCCCCCGCGCAACGTCTGGTGCAGGCCGCCGCCGTCCATCGTCCAGTCCGCCATGAGGTCCTCGATGCCGGTGAGCCGCTCGAGGTAGGCGACGAACGCGGGCGCGCAGAGCTCCTCGGCGACGGCGCGGAGGGTGTCGCCCCACGAGTCCGGGACGGTGTTGGAGTACTTCGTCTCGTTGACGTGGAGGTAGCCGCGCCAGAACTCGTCGTCGGTGCCGGGGAACTCCGCGACCGCGGCGGCGAAGGCCTCCGGCCGGAGCACGTCGTCGAGCACGAGGTGCGGGAACGGGTCGGCGGACCGGTAGGCGGCGCTGGCCTGCGGCAGGGCGGCCTCGAGCCGCTCGAGGTCGACGAACTGGCTCGGCATGGCGCCACTATGGCACGAGGTGCCACGGGGCTACTGGCGGGTCACATACAATCCAGCGACGTCGCGACGCCGCCTCGACCGGGCGGACCCGCGCCCACCCAGGACGGACACCCGATGACCCAGACCGCCGCCGCCGGCAGCCCCCGCGTGGGCGTGCTCGTCGTCGCCTACAACGCCGCCACGACGCTGGTGGAGACGCTCGACCGGCTCCCCGCGGCGTTCCGCGCCGAGGTCGACCACGTCCTGCTCGCCGACGACTCCAGCCAGGACGACACCTACGCGATCGGGCTCGCCTACCGCGAGACGAGCGACCTGCCGCTCACCGTCGTGCGCCACGAGAAGAACCTCGGCTACGGGGGCAACCAGAAGGCCGGGTACCGGTGGGCGATCGGGCACGGCCTCGACGTCGTCGTCCTCCTCCACGGCGACGGCCAGTACGCCCCCGAGGTCATCGAGGACCTCGTGCGCCCGTTGACCGAGGGCCGGGCCGACGCGGTGTTCGGCTCGCGGATGATGGTGCGCGGCCAGGCGCTCAAGGGCGGCATGCCGGTCTACAAGTACGTCGGCAACCGCATCCTCACGACGTTCCAGAACGCGATGACCGGCGCCCGGCTCAGCGAGTGGCACAGCGGCTACCGCGCCTACCGGGTCGACGCGCTCGCCGACCTCGCCCTCGACACCTACAGCGACGACTTCGACTTCGACACCGAGATCATCCTCGGGCTCCTCGACGCCGGGAAGCGGGTCGAGGAGGTCCCGATCCCGACGTACTACGGCGACGAGATCTGCTACGTCAACGGGATGGCCTACGCGCGCGACGTCGCCCGCGACGTGCTGCGGCACCGGGCCGGGCGGATGGGCTTCGGCGCCCACCGGACCCCGGGCGCCCCCGACGCCTACGAGCTGAAGCCCTCCGAGCACTCGAGCCACGGCCGGCTCCTCGCCTGGCTCGATGCAGCGCCCGCCGGGTCGGTCCTCGACGTCGGGTGCTCCGACGGCGCGTTCGGCGCCCTGGTCCGCCGCGCCGGGCACCGGGTCGTCGGGGTCGACCTCGTCAAGCACGACGGCGTCGGCGAGCGCCTCGACGACTTCGTCGAGGCCGACCTCGGGCGGGGCCTGCCCGACGCCGTCGGCTCCGGCTACGACCGGGTCGTCGCGGCCGACGTCCTGGAGCACGTCGCCGACCCCGAGTCGCTGCTGCGCGACCTCACGGCGCGCCTCGCCGACGGCGGCGAGATCCTCGTGTCGGTGCCGAACTTCGGCCACTGGTACCCCCGGGGCCGCACGGCCGTCGGTCGCTTCGACTACGACAGCCGCGGACCGCTCGACGAGGGCCACCTGCGCTTCTTCACGCGTCGCAGCTTCGAGCGCCTCGTCGCCCGCAGCGGCCTGACGGTGCTCGAGCGCGACGTCGTCGGGGTGCCGGTCGACGTGCTCGACCGGGGTCGCAGCGGCGGGCGCCGGGTCGACGTCCTGCGGGCCGTCGGCGCGGCCGACCGCGCCGCCGTGCGGAGCTGGCCGACGCTGTTCGGCTACCAGCTGCTCTACCGCCTCGCCCCCGCGTGAGCCGTCCGGCACCGCTCCACCCCCGGGTCGTCGCGGCCACCCTCGCGGGCTGCCTGACCGGTGCCCTCGTGCACCTCCTCGTCCTGCTCGACCTCGGGTGGAACCCGGGACGGACGGCGGTCGGGCTCGGCTACGCGTCGAACTTCTTCGACCTCCAGGCCCAGGCGTTCCTCGACGGCCGGCTGGACCTCCCGGCCGGCAGCCTCGGCATCGAGGGGTTCGAGATCGGTGGCCGGACGTACATGTACTTCCCGCCGTTCCCCGCGCTCCTGCGGGTGCCCGTCATGCTCGTGACGCACGAGTTCGACGGCCGCCTCACCGTGCTGTCGATGGCCCTCGCGTGGCTCGTCACCGCCGTCATGGCGACCAAGCTCCTCTGGTTCGCCCGGCGCGTCGTCCGGGGCGACGGCGTGCCCGACCGCCGCGAGGCCGCGGCGGCGGCGGTGCTCCTCGCGGCCCTCACCGGGGGCACCGTCCTCACCTTCGACGCCGGCCTGCCGTGGGTCTACCACGAGGTCTACGCCTGGTCGGTCGCCACCGTCGTCGGCGCGCTGTACTGGCTGGCGCGCGCCGCGTCCTCGCCCGACCGGCGCTCGCTCGGGTGGCTCGGGGCGTTCGTCCTCGCGGCCGTCATGACCCGGACCACCGGCGGCTTCGCCGTCATCGGCGCGACGGTGCTCGCCGGCGCCGCGTGGTGGCTCGCGGAGGGGCGTGCCCGCCCCGACGGCCGGCGCCTGGCCGGTGGGTTCGTCGCCACCGCCCTCGTCCCGCTCGCGCTCTCGGTCGCGCTCAACCAGGTCAAGTTCGGCCACCCGTACCTGTTCCCGCTGGCCGACCAGGTGTGGACGGAGGTCAACGCGCACCGCCGCGAGGCCCTCGCGGCCAACGGCGGCCACATCACCGGGCTGCAGTTCCTGCCGACGACCCTCCAGGCCTACCTCTCGCCCGACGGCCTGCGCCTCACCTCGTGGTTCCCGTGGTTCTCGCTGCCCGAGGCGCCCCCGGTCGTCCGCGACGGCGTCGTCCTCGACCAGACCTACCGCACCGCGAGCGTCACCGCGACCGCCCCCCTGCTCCTCGCGCTCGCCGTCGCCGCGGTCCCGGGCCTGCTCCTGCTGCGGGACCGGCGGCCCCTGCGCGTGCTCGGGGTGCCGCTGCTCGGTGCGGCCGTCGTGCCCGGCGGCATCCTCGCCTACGGCTACGTCGCCAACCGGTACACGAGCGAGTTCGTCCCCCTCCTCGTCGTCGGCGCCGTCGTCGCGCTGTGGACCGTCCTGCCGCCGCTGCTGCGGCGGTCGCGCCGGCGGGCCGGTGTCGTCCTCGGGGTGCTCGCCGCCGTCACGGTGTGGTCGACCGCCGTCCAGGCGGTCTCGGGGGTGTGGTCGAGCGCCACCGTCGGCCGCGGCGAGCCGCTGGTGCGCCTGCTCTCGCTCCAGCACCGGGTCGACCACGCCCTCGGGCTGGCCGGGCCGCCGGTCCTGCGCGACGTCACCGACCTCCCGGACGACGCCGCCCCCGACACGCTCGCCGCCACACCCGGCTGCGACGCCCTGTACCTCGCGACCGGGGACCGTTACGAGCCCTGGGTCCTCGTCGAGTCGGCGCCCACCGTGCTGCGGGTCACCGTCCACCGGGACGTCCGACCCGGACGCATCCTGCTCGCCACCTACACGGGCTCGGTCCAGCGCCAGGTCTACCTCCAGACGCGGGCCGACCACACGGTGCGCGTCGTCGTCGACGACGGCGAGACCCCGCGCGCCGGACGGTGGTACGGGGTCTACCCCGAGAGCTCGACGACCGTCGGGATCGGCACCGACCCCCACCTCTCGGTCGTCGAGGTCACCTCGACGCCCGGCGGGCGGGTCGCGGTCTTCCCCAGCCAGCGCCTCGGCGACGACTGGGTCATCCAGCCCGGGCGCCTGGCCGTCGTCCCCGACCCGCAGCGCGCGCAGGAGCTCGGCGTCACCGTCACCGAGGGTGCAGGACGACCCACCCGTCTGTGCCCGCGCGTCGTCGGGACCGGCGGATGAGCCGTCCCCTGCACGTCGCGTTCCTCTCGTGGCGGGACGCGGCGCACCCGGAGGCCGGCGGCAGCGAGGTCTACGTGGAGCAGATGGCCGCCGGGCTCGCCGCCCGCGGCCACCGGGTCGTCGTCGTCACCGCACGCCCCCCGGGCACGCGGGCCGGGGAGCGGGTCGACGGCGTCGTCCACGTGCGCGGCGGCGGCCGGCTGACCGTCTACCTCCACGGGTTGCTCTGGGTGGCGCGGCACCGGCGCTCCCTCGACGTCGTCGTCGACGTGATCAACGGGCTGCCCTTCGCGACGCCCCTCGTCCGCCGGACCGGGGTCGTCGCCCTCGTCCACCACGTCCACCGCGAGCAGTGGCGGATGATCTACCCCGACTGGCGCGGCCGGCTCGGCTGGTTCGTGGAGTCCCGCGTCACGCCGGCCCTCTACCGCCGGGCCCCGCACGTCACCGTCTCGCGCTCGACGGCCGCCGACCTGGAACGCCTCGGGGTGCGGGCCGACCTCGTGCGGGTCGTGCGCAACGGCCTGGTCCCGCGGCCGGTCGCCGGACCGCGCTCCCCCACCCCCCGGGTGGTCGTCCTCTCGCGGCTGGTCCCGCACAAGCAGGTCGAGCACGTCCTCGAGGCCGCGCGCGCCCTGCGCGGTCGCCACCCCGGGCTGGTGGTCGACGTCGTCGGCACGGGCTGGTGGGAGGGGCGACTGCGGGAGGAGGCGCACCGGCTCGGCGTCGACGACGTCGTCCGCTTCCACGGGTGGGTCGACGACGACGAGCGGGACCGGCTCCTCGCCGGCGCCCACGTCCTGGCCCTGCCCTCGGTGCGGGAGGGCTGGGGCATCGCCGTGACGGAGGCCGCGGCGCAGCGGACGCCGACCGTGGGCTACCGCTCCAGCGGCGGGCTGCGCGAGTCGGTCGACGACGGCGTCACCGGCTGGCTCGTCGAGGACCGCGCGGGCCTGACCGCGGCCGTCGACGACGTGCTGTCCGGCCGGGTCGACGTCGAGCTGGCGGGCGAGGCGGCACGCGAGCGCGCGGCCGGGCTCAGCTGGGAGCGCTCCGTCGAGGAGCTGGTGGCCGTCCTGCAGGAGGAGGCGGGGCGGCGGCGGGGCCGCCGGGCTCAGCGAGCGCCGTAGACGATGACCGGCTGGCTGGCGGGGTTCTCGGCGGGCGCGGCGGTCTGCGAGGACACGAGCCCGAAGATCCCCGCGAGCGCGAGGGCGATGCCCGCGACGGCGGGGGCGATCACGTTGCCGAACATCCGCGGCCTTCCTGTCGAGAAACTACGCCACAGTAACAGAACTCAGCGGCGCGCCCGGGGAGGTCGGGAGAGACCGACGCCGAGCAGCAGGAGGAGCACCGCGAGGTCCGCCACGACCACGGTGGCGAGGGCGGCGGGGGCGACCTGCGGTGCCGCCGCCCGGGGGCCGGTCAGCTCGAGGAGGACGACGTCGGGCCCCTCGACGACGACCCGGACCGAGGGGTCCGCACGCAGCGCCGCGAGCAGGCCCGGCCCGTCCGGGTCGGTGCGCGTCACGAGGACCCAGCGCACGCCCAGCCCGCGCAGGACGGCGACGGAGCCGGACGTCACGGGGGCCAGGGCGCGGCCGACGGCGGCCGCGAGCGGGTCCTCGCCCCGGAGTGTGCGGTCGCCGAGGACCAGCGCGTCGCTCGTGACGACCCGGACGTCGTAGAGGCGCGACGCGGGGTCGTAGGTCGGGTAGGCGGTGGCCCACGGGTAGGCCCGGTAGAGGCGCCACGGCGCCGAGACGAGGAGCCCGTCGGTGCCGTCCACCGCCCGGGCGACCTGCTCCACGTCGGCCGGGAAGCGGCTCGGGGTGAGGACCCGGTGCACGACGACCGCGCCGTCGGGGAGCAGGACGAAGGGCAGCGCGAGCGCGACGACGAGGACGGTCGACGACAGCGGCGTCGCCCGGCGGGCCACGAGCCGGGCCAGGCCGTCGACGAGCGCGCCGACCCCGAGGACGGCCACGAGGACGAAGGGGGCGAGCCACTTCTGGGCGTCGCGCAGCAGGCCCAGGCCCGGGACGGTGTCGGTGCCGGCGGCGACGAGGTGCTGCCCGAGGGGCACGCTCGTCAGGGTGGCGAGGACGAGACCGACGACCCCGCACGCGAGCAGCCGTCGACCGGGCAGCCCGCGCCGTCGCCCGGCGACGAGCCCGGCGAGGACGACGAGCACGGTGAGGACCCCGAGCAGCCCGGCGCGGCTCCCGGGGACGCTCAGCCGGTCCCAGACGCCCCCGAGCGCGACGAGCGAGACGACCGCGGGTCCGGGCAGCTCGGCCCGGGCGGCGAACGCCGCGACCCCGGCCGGGTCCGACGTGGTGGCCGCCGAGGACAGCAGCGACGGGAGGAGCCACGGCAGCTGCGCGGCGGCGACGAGCCCGACGAGGCCGAGGTCCCGACGGCGACCGTGACGGGTCGTCCCGAGACCGGTCACCAGCGCCACTCCCCCGACGAGCACCGCGCCGGTGGGGGTCAGGGCGCCGAGCGCCAGCCAGGGCGCCGTCCGCGGGAGGAGCCGGCCGTCCTCGCGCGCCCGCACCGCCGCGAGGGCGACCCACCAGAGGGAGGCGTAGCCGAGCAGCAGCGCCCACTGCCCGAGGCCCAGGCGCTCGACGACGAACGGGTTCCACACCGCGAGGGCGCCGACGAGCAGGCGGGCGGGCGTCCCCAGCGGGCGGGCGAGCCGGTGCGCCCCCCACCCCGCGAGCGCCAGCCCACCGAGGACCGCGACCCGGCCGAGCACTCCCCCGTCGAGCCCGAGCGACAGGACGCCGACCAGGGCGTCGAGCGGCGCGGCCCGCGGCGAGGCCGTCCCGAGGCCCACGGCCTCGGGTCGCAGCGGCAGCCGCGGGGTGAGGACGAGGTCGCGCGCGAAGGGGTACCCGCCGCGCGTCAGCAGCGGCCACCCGAGGACGACGACGGGCACGAGGACCCAGAGGTCCAGCACCACCTCGCGCGCCCTGCGCCCGCCCGGCCACCTCGGGGCCACCATCACGGCCTCCCTATGCTGGCCCGGTCCGGAGCCACACCCTAGATGACCGAGCCGCGGAGGGACCCGTGCCCGAGAGAACGCCGGGCGGCGTCGTGCCCTGGGCGGAGGTCGACCGCATCCCCGGCTGGCTGACCCGCGCGCAGGCCGAGCTGCTGCAGGCCGTCGTCCGGTCCGTCCACCCCGGGCCCGCCCGTGTGCTCGAGGTCGGCGCGCACCAGGGTCGCTCCACGTGCGCGCTCGCCGGCGCCCGCCGCGACGTCGTCGTGACGACCATCGACCCCTTCGTGCGCACCCGCCGGTACGCCGGGCCCGCCGTCCGCGGCCTCCTCGCGGCCCACCTCGCCCGGCTCGGCGTCGAGGACCGGGTGACCGTGCTGGCCACCACGTCGGCGCAGGCGCGGCGCGGGTGGACGGGCGAGGTCGACGTGCTCCACGTCGACGGCAAGCACGACTACTGGACGGTGACCGACGACCTGCGCTGGGTCGAGCACGTCGTCGCCGGCGGCGCCGTCCTCGTGCACGACGCGTTCTCGTCCATCGGGGTCACCCTCGCCCTGCTGCGGCACGTGCTCCCCGGCCGGACGCTCGCCTACCGCGGCCGCACCGGCTCGATGGCGCACTTCGTCGTCACGGCGCCGTCCACCGCCGACCGCGCCCGGATGCTCGCCGAGCTGCCCTGGTGGGTCCGCAACGTCGGGGTCAAGGTCCTGCTGCGCCTGCACCTGCGCCCCGTCGCCCGGCTGCTCGGACACACGGGAGCCGACGACCCCTACTGATCGGCTCTACCCGGTGGTAACTTTCGCCGGTGAGCAGCCGGCGACGTCGCAGGGGCGTCCTCGGGGGCGCCACGATGGCGGCGGCCATCGGGGTCATGAACCTCACGACGTACGGCCTCACCCTCGCCTGCGCCCGGCTCCTCGGCCCCGACGAGTTCGGGCAGTTCTCGAGCGTGCTCGGCGCGCTCATCGTCCTCAACGTCGTCTCGCTCGCGCTCCAGGCCACCGGCGCCCGCCGGGTGTCGACGACCACCGGTGACCCCGCGCACGTCACCCGGGACGTGCTCTCCGCGACGCTGCGGGCCGCCGCCGGGGTGACCCTCGTCGGAACGCTCGCCGTCCCCCTCGTCGTCGGCGGCCTGCGGCTGGACAGCCCGGTCGGGGCCGTCTGCCTCGCGGTGTCGGCCGGCCTCCTCACCGTCATGGGCGGTCAGGCCGGGATCCTCCAGGGCGGGCAGCGCTGGGGGGCCCTCGCCCTCCTGTACGTCACGATGGGCACCGCCCGGCTCGTGGCCGGCGGCGCGGCGCTCCTCGTCGACCGCTCGGCCTCCGCCGCCCTCGTCGGCGTGGCGCTCGCGGCCGCGGCACCGGTCGTGGTCGGCACGGTGGCCCTGCGGCGCCCGGGTCGCCGGCGCACGGCCATCCCCGTCGGCGCGGTGCCCGAGCAGGTGCGTCGCGCGTGGGACCGCGAGGGCGTCGCCCGCGAGGTCGTGCACAGCGCCTCCGCCCTGCTCGCCTTCTTCGCCGTCTCGAACATCGACGTCCTCCTCGCCCGCGTCGTCCTGCCCGGCGACGAGGCAGGGCACTACGCCGCGGGGCTCGTCCTCACGAAGGCGATGCTCTTCCTGCCGCAGTTCGTCGTCGTCGTCCTCTTCCCCCGGATGGCCCGCGGCCACGACCTGCGCCGGACGCACGCCTGGGGGCTCGGGGCCATCCTCGCGCTCGGGCTCGTGGCCGTCGCCGGGGTGCTCCTCCTGCGCGGCCTGGCCCTCGAGTTCGTCGGCGGCGCCGCCTACGCCCCGGTCCGCGACGACCTGTGGCTCTTCGCGACGCTGGGCACGGTGCTCGCGATGGTCCAGCTGCTCGTCTACGGCGCGCTCGCCCGGCGGCACCCGCGCGCGGTCCTCCTCCTGTGGGGCGCGCTCGCCGCGACCGCCGCGCTGTCCGGTGTCGTGACGACCGCCCACGACCTGCTCCTCGTCAAGCTCGGCCTCGACGCCCTGCTGCTGCTCGTCCTCGGCGGCTACCTGCTGGCCCGCACCGGGCCCGACGAGGACCCGGCCGTGCCGACGGTCGACCCGCCGCTCGCCGAGGACGCCGCCTCGCCCGAGCAGCCCGCCGTCCGCTGAGGGAGCGGCCGCGCCGGTGCCGGGTCAGTGCGCGGCGTCGTGCCAGGAGCGGCCGACCCCGACGCTAACGTCGAGCGGCACGTCCCCGAGGTCGATCGCCGCGCCCATCTCGCGGCGGACGAGGGCCTCGACGTCCTCGCGCTCGCCGGGCGCGACCTCGAGCACGAGCTCGTCGTGCACCTGGAGGAGCATCCGGCTGCGCGCGCCCTCGGCCTGCAGCGCCGCGTGGACGCCCTTCATCGCGAGCTTGATGATGTCCGCGGCCGTCCCCTGGATCGGGGCGTTGAGGGCCATCCGCTCCGCACCCTCGCGGCGCTGGCGGTTGTCGCTCAGGAGGTCCGGCAGGTAGCGGCGGCGGCCGAGCATCGTCGCGGTGTAGCCGGTGGCGCGGGCCTCGACGACGACCTCGCGCAGGTAGTCGCGCACCCCGCCGAACCGGGCGAAGTACTCGTCCATGAGGCCCTGCGCCTCGCCCGTCGAGATGGTCAGCTGCTTGGAGAGGCCGAACGCCGACAGGCCGTAGGCGAGGCCGTAGCTCATCGCCTTGACCTTGCTGCGCATCTCGAGGGTGACGTCGGCCGGCTCGACCGCGAACACCCGCGCGCCGACGAAGCGGTGGAGGTCCTCGCCGGTGCGGAAGGCCTCGATGAGCCCCTCGTCGCCGGAGAGGTGCGCCATGATCCGCATCTCGATCTGGCTGTAGTCGGCCGACATCAGCGACTCGAAGCCCTCGCCGACGACGAAGACGTCGCGGATGCGCCGGCCCTCCTCGGTGCGGATCGGCACGTTCTGGAGGTTCGGGTCCGTGGACGAGAGCCGCCCGGTGGCCGCGATGGTCTGCAGGTACGTCGTGTGGATGCGCCGGTCGGGCGCGACCGACTTGATGAGCCCCTCGACGGTGACCCGCAGCCGGCTGGTGTCGCGGTGGCGCAGCAGCGCCTCGAGGAAGGGGTGCTCGGTCTTGACGAAGAGGTCGGCCAGGGCGTCGGCGTCGGTCGTGTAGCCGGTCTTGGTCCGCTTGGTCTTCGGCATGCCCAGCTGGTCGAAGAGGACCTCTTGGAGCTGCTTCGGGCTGCCGAGGTTGACGTCCTCGCGGCCGATCGCGTCGTAGGCGTCCTGCTGGGCCTGGCGCATCTTCGCGGCGAAGTCGGCCTCGAGCGCGGTGAGGGCGTCCTCGTCGACGGCGATGCCGGTGCGCTCCATCTCGGCGAGGATGCCGACGAGCGGCAGCTCGAGGTCGGCGAGCAGCTCGGTGCCGCCGGTCTCCTCGACCTTCTCGGCGAGGACGGCCGACAGCTCGAGGACGGCGCGGGCGCGGACCATCGCGTCGCGGGCGGCGGTGTCGTCGTCGGTGTCGAAGTCGAGGGTGCCCTGGGCGCCCTGGTCGCTCGTCGCGTCGCCCTCGGCGGTCAGCTCGCGGCCGAGGTGGCGCACGACGAGGTCCTCGAGGTCGTAGGAGCGCTGGTCGGGGCGCACGAGGTAGGCCGCGAGGGCGGTGTCGCTGACGACGCCGTTGAGCGCGAGCCCGCGGGCGCTGAGGGCCTGCAGCTGCGGCTTGAGGTCGTGGAGGACCTTCGGGGCGTCGGGGTCGGCGAGCCAGCCGGCGAGGGCCTGCTCCTGCTCGGCGGTGAGCGCCGTGAGGTCGAGGTGGGCGGTGGCGCCGTCCTCCCCCGCGAGCGCGAGCGCGGTGGCGTCGCCCTCGCCGGCGCGGTAGTGCCCGGAGACGACGACACCGTGCGGCAGCGCGCGGCCCGGGCCGTCGTCGGCGAACCGCGTCGTGAGGTCGTCGGCGGTGAGCACGTCACCACCGAGCTCGAAGCCACCCTCGACCTCGTCGGACTCGACGTCGAAGGTCTGGAAGAGGCGGTCGCGCAGCACCCGGAACTCGAGGCCGTCGAAGACCCGGTGCACCTCCTCGCGGTCCCAGGTGGCGCGCTCGAGGTCCGGCACGGACAGGGGCAGGTCGAGGTCGTCGACGAGCTTGTTGAGGCGGCGGTTGCGCAGGACGTCGTCGAGGTGGGCGCGCAGGTTCTCGCCGGCCTTGCCCTTGATCTCGTCGACGTGGGCGACGATCCCCTGGAGGTCGCCGTACTGCGCGATCCACTTGGCCGCGGTCTTCGGGCCGACACCGGGCACGCCGGGCAGGTTGTCGCTGGCCTCGCCGACGAGCGCCGCGAGGTCGCTGTAGCGGTCCGGCGGGACGAGGTACTTCTCCTCGACGGCGGCGGGGTCCATCCGCCAGACCTCGGAGACGCCGCGGACCGGGTAGATGAGGCTGACCTTGTCGGTGACGAGCTGGAAGGCGTCGCGGTCCCCCGTGCAGACGACGACCTCGGCGCCGGCCTCGGTGGCGCGGCGGGTCAGGGTCGCGATGACGTCGTCGGCCTCGAAGCCCTCGACGCCGATGTGCTTGATGCGCAGCGCGTCGAGCACCTCGCGCAGGAGCGGCAGCTGGCCGGTGAACTCGGTGGGCGTCTTGGAGCGGCCGGCCTTGTACTCGCCGTACTGCTCGAGCCGGAAGGTCTGGCGCGAGACGTCGAAGGCGACGGCGACGTGCGTCGGCGCCTCGTCGCGCAGGACGTTGATGAGCATCGAGGTGAAGCCGTAGACGGCGTTCGTGTGCTGCCCCGTGCTCGTCGAGAAGTTCTCGACGGGGAGCGCGAAGAACGCCCGGTAGGCCAGGGAGTGTCCGTCGAGGAGGAGGAGCTTCACGCGTGGCAGCCTAACGACCATGACCGACAGCCCCGACCTCATGTCAGCCGTCGCCCGGATGCGCGCGATGAACCCCGACTCCCTCATGGACCGGATGGGCATCGAGGTGCTGGAGGCCACGTCCGACCGGCTCGTCGCGACGATGCCGGTCGCCGGCAACACCCAGCCCTACGGCCTGCTCCACGGGGGCGCCTCGGTCGTCCTCGCCGAGACGCTCGGGTCCATCGGGGCCGCCCTGCACGCGGGCGAGGGCAAGGCGGTCGTCGGGCTCGACATCAACGCCACCCACCACCGGGCCGCCCGCTCCGGCCTCGTGACGGGCACGGCGACGCCGCTCAGCCTCGGGCGCACCCTCGCCTGCTACGAGGTCGTCGTCACCGACGAGGACGGCCGCCGGGTCTGCACGAGCCGCATCACCTGCCTCATCCGGGACGCCGCCCCGGGCGCGTGACGCCGGGCCGGCGGACGGCTCGGGTCAGGCGCTCACCAGCGGCGGACCTTCCCCCGGCCAAGCCCGGGTAAAGCCCCGGTCAAATCCGGCGGACGAGGGCCGTTGGCCCGATGGCGCGGCACCCGAACGGACGAGGACGGTTGCGGCACAGGCCGAAACCATTGAAGGGTGAGCTCTCCCCTGCCCCCTCGCCGGGCCGCGACCCTCCAGGCCATCCTCGGTGCCGCCACCGCCGGCTCCGACCCGTCCGCGCCCGCGAAGAAGGCCGCCAGGGCCGCCAGGGCGAAGACCCGGCTGCCCGACCCCACCCCGCCGCGCTCCACCGCGCCGGCCGGCGTGGTGGTGCCGACCCGGACGGCGAGCGCGAGGGCGGTCGACGCCGCGTACGCCCCGCGCGCGGCCGTGGCCGCCGCGACGCCCGCGCGCACCACCCGCGGCCGGACGCTGCCCTACACGGCCGTCCGGACGGCCCCGCGGCGCAGCTCCACCGCCGGCGTGACCGGCAGTCCCGTCGCCGCGCTGCACCTGGCCCGGCGGGCGACCTGGGGCGCGACGCCCGAGGTCATCGACGCCATCACGTCGATGGGCGCGAGCGCGTGGCTCGAGGCGCAGCTGTCGCCGAAGACGATGCCCGACCCGGTCGTCGACGACCTGCTCAAGACCCGGTTCCCCCGGCTGTGGTGGCAGACCTGGGAGGTGCGCGACCGCTACTGGCCCAACCAGACGGGCGACCTCGGGTACGACACGATCGAGGCCTACACGGCCCGGGCCATCTGGTCCAAGCGCCAGCTGCTCGAGGTGATGGTCGACTTCTGGAGCAACCACCTCGTCGTCACGGCGCCCTGGGGCGAGACGTGGGACTGCGTGCACCGCTTCCACGAGGACGTCGTCCGCAAGCACGCCCTCGGCCGCTACGTCGACATGCTCGTCGCCGCCGCCAAGCACCCGGCGATGCTCGCCCAGCTGGACAACGAGTCCTCCTCGAAGCGGGCCCCCAACGAGAACTTCGGCCGTGAGCTCCTCGAGCTGCACACCGTCGGCGTCACCGGCGGCTACGCCGAGTCCGACATCCGTACCTCGGCCCTCGTGATGACGGGCGTGTCGACCGAGCACGAGACCGGCGAGTACTTCTACCGCTACAACCGCCACCACGTGGGCGAGCTGGGTCTCCTCGGGTGGTCCAGCCCCAACACCTCGCCCAAGGGTGACGCGGTGGCGACCTCCTACCTCCAGCACCTGGCGCGCCACCCGAGCACCGCCCGGCGCATCGCCACGAAGCTGGCGATCCGGTTCGTCTCCGACACCCCGCCGAGCAGCCTCGTCGACTCCCTCGCCCAGGTCTACCTGGCCAACGACACCGCGATCGCCCCCGTCCTGCGCGCCCTCTTCGCCTCCGCCGAGTTCGCCGGCTCGACCGGCCTCAAGGTCAAGCGGCCCCTGGAGCGCATCGTCTCGACGGCCCGGATCCTCGGGGTCCGTCCGGGCGCCGACCCCCGCGCGTGGCTGGGCGACGTCGTGTGGAACGCCCGCGTGGCGGGCCAGGCCCCCCTCGCCTGGCCCGCGCCCAACGGCTACCCGGACGTGGCCGGCTTCTGGGCCGGCGCCGGGGCGACGCTCGCGACGTGGAACTTCTCGATGTACCAGGGCTGGCAGGCCGCGGACACGAACGAGAAGCGCGTCGTCTTCCCCGCCCTGCGCGGGCTGCTCCCGACGACCCTGCCCGCCACGTACGGCGACTACGTCGACGCCCTGTCCACCCGGCTGCTCTCCGCGCCGCTGCCCGTGGCCAAGCGCGACGCGGTCTGCACCTTCCTCGGCCGGAGCGCGAGCAACCCGCTGAAGCCCACCGACGGAGCCGTCGGCTGGCGCCTGCCCTACGTCGTGGCGCTGATCCTCGACACCCCCGAGTTCGCGACCCGCTGAGGAGCGCCCCGATGACCACCACCAGCACCCCCACCTGCGGCTGCCCCGAGGGACTCGCCGCGATGGCCCCCAGCCGCCGCGCGCTGCTCGCCGGCGCCTCCGTCCTCGGCGCGGCCGGCGCCACCCTCGCCCTCGCCGGACCGGCCGAGGCGATGACCCGCCTGACCTTCGCGGACGCCGGCTACACCGGGGACACCCTCGTCGTGCTCTCCTTCCGCGGCGGCATCGACGGCCTGTCCGTCGTCCCGCCGGTCGGCGACCCCGCCTACTACACCGCACGGCCCTCCATCGCGATCCCCCAGTCCCGGGGCCTCGCGCTGGACACCCGCTTCGCCCTGCACCCCGCCCTCGCGCCGCTCCTGCCGCTCTACACCGCGGGCAGGCTCGCCGTCGTCCACGCCGTCGGGCAGCCCAACCCGACCCGCTCGCACTTCACCGACATGGACGAGATGGAGCGTGCCGCCCCCGGCTCCTCGATCCGTACCGGCTGGCTCGACCGCATGGTCGGCGCCACGACCACCCCCGGCCCCTTCGCGGGGACCACGATCGGCTCGACGACCGCCCCGCGCTCCTTCCTCGGGGACCTGACCGCCGACCTCTCGATGCGCTCGGTGGACTCCTTCACCCTCAGCGGGGCGTGGGACGCGACGGAGACCGCCCGCTGGACGACGGCGCTGCGGGCGATGCACGCCGGCGACGCCGACGCCATCACGACCCCCGCCCGGACCGCCCTCGACGCGCTGACCACCGCGGGCACGCTGCGGACCGCGGGCTACACCCCGGCGAACGGCGCGACCTACCCCTCGGGCGGCCTCGGCGACGCGCTGCGCGACACCGCCCGCCTCGTCAAGGCCGGCGTCGGCCTGCGCGCGGTGAGCATCGACTCCGGCAACTGGGACATGCACACCGACCTCGGGTCCAGCACCGGCGGGTGGATGTTCGGCCAGCTGAGCGAGGTCGGCAAGGCGCTCGCCGCGTTCATGACCGACCTGGGCAGCGCCGCCGACCGGGTCACGCTCGTGACGCTGTCGGAGTTCGGCCGCCGCGTCACCGAGAACGGCTCCGGGGGCGTCGACCACGGCTACGGCAACTTCAGCTTCGTCCTCGGCGGTGGCGTCAACGGCGGCAAGGTCTACGGCACCTGGCCCGGGGTCGCCCCCGACCAGACGCAGGCGGGTGACCTCAAGGCGACGACCGACTACCGCTCGGTCCTCGCCGAGGTGCTCGAGAAGCGCTGCGGCCTCACCGCGAGCGGCGTCCTGCCCGGGGCCCCGAGCGCGCGGCTGGGCCTCCTGCGCCCGAAGGCCTGAACGGGCCCGGCCGCCGGGGAGGCCGGCTCAGGCCGAGCGGGTCGAGAAGGCCCGCTGGCGCAGGCTGCGGCGACGCCGGGTCAGCTCGAGGCCGGTGTCGGCCGTCTCGGGCGCGATCCGGCGCCGCAGGGTGCCCGTGGCGACGACGCGACGGGTGACCGTGGAGCCGAAGCCGAGGCGGGCGAAGAACCGGTTGGCCTCGCGGCTCGTCGTGGGGACGTTGGAGACGACCTGCTCGCAGCCGGCGCGCTCGGCCGCCGCGAGCACCGCGGCGAGGAGCTGCTTCGCGACGCCGTGGCGCCGGGCGTCCGGGGTGACCCAGAGCTGCTCGATGGCGACCTCGGGGCTCGGCGCGAGGCCGAAGGGGTTGTCGGTCGTGATGACGTAGCCGGCGGGCTCGCCCTCGAGGGTGGCGATGAACGCCTGCACGCCGGGACGCTGGAGGGCGCTCGAGAGGCGGCCGTCGGAGATGGCGCGGGCGCAGACCTCGGGGCTCGTCCCGGCGTCGACCTTCGCCTCGCGCCAGAGCGCGGTGAGGGCCTCGAGGTCACCCTCGACGGCAGCCACCTCGACGGGTCGTCGCGCCACGTTCGCCTCCTGTCCGACGGTGGTCCCCCGCGGGAACCGCACCGACACCGGACACTATGCCCCCGCAGGCACCCGAGGGAAGTCCGGATGGCCGGAACCGGTCCGAACGGCCCGACGCGCCCCGCGGATCCCGTCGTGGGACCGCTCCCGGCCCACGGATCCGGTCAGCTCTTCTCCATGCCGGCGACGACGGCGTCGGCGACCTCGCGCATCCCCATCCGCCGGTCCATGGCGGTCTTCTGGATCCACCGGAACGCGTCGGCCTCGCTGATCTTCAGCTTCGCCATGAGCACGCCCTTGGCGCGGTCGACGGCCTTGCGCGTCTCGAGCCGCTCCCCCAGGTCCGCGACCTCGGCCTCGAGCTGCTTGAGCTCGCTCCAGCGCGAGAGGGCGATGTCGAGCGCCGGCGTCACGTCGCTCGCGGTGAAGGGCTTGACGACGTAGGCCATGACGCCGGCGTCGCGGGCGCGCTCGACGAGCTCGCGCTGGCTGAACGCGGTGAGCATGACGACCGGGCAGATGCGCTCGGCGCCGATCGTCTCGGCGGCCGTCAGCCCGTCCATGACGGGCATCTTGACGTCCATGATGACGATGTCCGGGGTCAGCGAGCGGGCCATCTCGACGGCCTGCTCGCCGTCGCCGGCCTGGCCGACGACGTCGTACCCGGCCTCGCGGAGCATCTCCGCGAGGTCGAGCCGGATGATGGCCTCGTCCTCGGCGACGAGGACGCGCTTGGTGGTGGCTGCACTCTGGGTCATGTGCCGGGAGCGGGACTCGAACCCGCACGCCCTCGCGGGCAGCGGATTTTGAGTCCGCCGTGTCTGCCGTTCCACCACCCCGGCCGGGGCGTGGACAGCATATCGAGGGCCACCGTGCCGGCCTCAGGCGTGTCCGTGCTTCGCCGCCTCGACGTAGGCCGGCGCGACCCGGTTCTTGGCGTCCCCGACCTTGTGCACGCGCAGGGCGTTCGTCGAGCCGGGGATGCCGGGGGGCGAGCCCGCGACGATGACCACCTGGTCGCCCTCCTGGACCCGGCCGAGCCCCATGAGCACCTCGTCGACCTGCATCGCCATCTCGTCGGTGTGCCGCACCTTGCCGACGAGGAAGGTCTCGACCCCCCACGTGAGCGCGAGCTGGCTGCGCGTGGACTGGTTGGGCGTGAAGGCGAGCATCGGGATGCGCGGGCGCACCCGCGACAGGCGCCGCGAGGAGTCGCCGCCCTCGGTGAACGTGATGAGGTACTTGACCCCGAGCAGCTCGCCGATCTCGGCGGCCGCCGCCGTGACGGCGCCGCCCTTGGAGTTCGGCCGGGTGCCGAGCGGGCGGATGCGGTGCAGGCCGTGCGTCTCGGTGTTCTCGATGATGCGGGCCATCGTCCGGACCGCGGCGAACGGGTTCTTGCCGACGCTCGTCTCGCCGGAGAGCATGAGCGCGTCGGCGCCGTCGAGGACGGCGTTCGCGGCGTCGGAGGCCTCCGCGCGGGTCGGGCGGCTGTTCTCGATCATCGACTCGAGCACCTGCGTCGCGACGATGACGGGCTTGGCCCGGCGGCGGGCGATCTCGCAGGCACGCTTCTGCACGAGCGGGACCTGCTCGAGCGGCATCTCGACGCCGAGGTCCCCGCGGGCCACCATGACGCC
The DNA here is from genome assembly GCF_017312765.1 of Phycicoccus sp. DTK01. NCBI lineage: Bacteria > Bacillati > Actinomycetota > Actinomycetes > Micrococcales > Intrasporangiaceae > Phycicoccus > Phycicoccus sp. DTK01. The sequence goes on from NZ_BOPU01000001.1 coordinate 741,314, forward strand.
GTCGAAGGCGCGGATGATCTCGTCGAGGTTCTCGACGGCCTGCGGCTTCTCGATCTTCGCGATGACCGGGAGGCGGTGGCCCTCCTCGTCCATGATCTCGTGGACGCGGCGGATGTCGTCGGCGCTGCGGACGAACGACAGCGCGATCATGTCGGCGCCGACCCGCAGGCCCCAGCGCAGGTCGTCCTCGTCCTTCTCGGACAGGGCCGGCACCGAGACGGCGACGCCCGGCAGGTTGATGCCCTTGTTGTTGCTCAGCGGGCCGCCCTCGAGGACCTGGCAGACGACGTCGGTCTCGGTGACGTCGGTGGCGATGAGCGCGATCTTGCCGTCGTCGATGAGGATGCGGTCGCCGGTGTGGACGTCGCCCGGCAGCCCGTCGTAGGTGGTGCCGACCTCGGTGACGTCACCCGGCACGTCGCGCGTGGTGATCGTGAAGGTCGCGCCGTTCTGGAGGACGACCGGGCCGTCCGCGAACCGCGCGGTGCGGATCTTCGGGCCCTGGAGGTCGACGAGGACGCCGACCGCGCGGCCGACGGCGTCGCTCGCGCGACGGACGTCGAGGTAGACCTGCTCGTGGTCGGCGTGGACGCCGTGGCTGAGGTTGAGACGGGCCACGTCCATCCCGGCCCGGACGAGCTCTCGCAGGTTCTCGGCGCTGGAGGTGGCGGGGCCGAGGGTGCAGACGATCTTGGCACGACGCATGTCGCCGAGCCTATCGGTGCAACCGCTTCCATCGTGACGCGGGCCACATCGCGGTCGCTCCCCCGCCGAACCCCACCGGCCCCCCGCGCCTCGACATTTCGGGGTCACCCCGAAATGTCCGCGAGACCCCGGCTCGGAACCGGGGTCTCGCGGACGAAGCCCTGTGTCGGGCGGGAGGTCGGACCGGGGTGCCGGCTCAGGCCGTCAGCGGACGGTCCGTCGGCGCGACCGGCCGGGGCAGCCGCGACGGCTTGCCCATGAGCCAGGCGTCGACCTCGTGGGCGACCGATCGTCCCTCGGCGATGGCCCAGACGATGAGCGACTGCCCGCGGCCGGCGACGAACACGCCCGGCACCGACGACATGAAGTGGCCGTCGCGCGCGACGTTCGTGCGCTCGTCCTTGTCGACCCCGAGCTGCTCGAGCAGCCCGCCGGGCTGCGGCCCGAGGAAGCCCATCGCGAGGAGCACGAGCTGGGCCGGGATCTCGCGCTCGGAGCCCTCGACCTTCTCGAAGCCGTTCTCGCCCATCCGGACCTCGTGCAGGCGCAGCGCGCGCACCCGACCCTGGTCGTCGCCGACGACCTCGCTCGTCGTCGTCGCGTAGACCCGCTCGCCGCCCTCCTCGTGCGCCGAGGCGACGCGGAAGAGCATCGGGTAGGTCGGCCACGGGTGGGCGCCGGCGCGATCGATGCCGGGCTGCGGCATGATCTCGAGGCTCGTCACCGAGCGGGCGCCCTGCCGGTGCGCCGTGCCGATGCAGTCGGCGCCGGTGTCGCCGCCGCCGATGACGACGACGTCCTTGCCGGTGGCGGTCACCTGGTTCTCGACGCTCTGCCCGAGCGCGACCCGGTTGGCCGGCGGCAGGAAGTCCATCGCCTGGACGACGCCGTCGAGCTCGCGGCCGGGGACCGGCAGGTCGCGCGGCACGGTCGAACCGATGGCGACGACGACTGCGTCGAACCGCTTGCGCAGGTCGGCCCCGGTGAGGTCGCCACCGACGTCGACGCCGGTGCGGAAGCGGGTGCCCTCGGACTTCATCTGCGCGATGCGCCGGTCGAGGACGGCCTTCTCCATCTTGAACTCGGGGATGCCGTAGCGCAGCAGGCCGCCGGGCTGGTCGGCCCGCTCGTAGACCGCGACGGTGTGCCCGGCGCGGGTCAGCTGCTGGGCGGCCGCGAGGCCGGCCGGGCCGGAGCCGACGACCGCGACGGTCTTGCCGGACAGCCGCTCCGGCGAGACCGGCAGGATCGTGCCGTTCTCGAAGGCGCGGTCGACGACCGTCACCTCGACCTGCTTGATGGTGACCGGCGGCTGGTTGATGCCGAGGACGCACGCCGACTCGCACGGCGCCGGGCAGAGCCGACCGGTGAACTCGGGGAAGTTGTTCGTGGCGTGCAGCCGCTCGATGGCCTCGCGCCACTCCCCCTTCCACGCGAGGTCGTTCCACTCGGGGATGAGGTTGCCCAGCGGACAGCCGCTGTGGCAGAACGGGATCCCGCAGTCCATGCAGCGACCGGCCTGACGCTGCAGCTCGGGCACCGCCTGCGCCTCGTAGACCTCCTTCCAGTCCCGGATGCGCACCGGGACCGGGCGGCGGCGCGGCAGCTCGCGCTCACGCGTCTTGAGAAAACCCTGGGGGTCAGCCACGGGAGGCCTCCATGATCCGCTCCCACACCTGGGGGCCGTCGGGGTCGAGTCCCTCCGTCTCCGCCTGCGCCCGCACGTCGAGGACGCGCTGGTACTGGCGCGGGAGGACGAGGGTGAAGGCCGACCGGGCACTGCCCCAGTCGGCGAGGAGCCGCGCCGCGACACCCGAGTCGGTCCACCGGACGTGGCGCTCGAGGAGGTCGTGGACGACGAGCTCGTCGTCCGGCCGGAGCGGCAGCAGGTCGACCAGCTCGGGGTTGACCCGGTCGTGGTCGAGGTCGAGGACGTACGCCACACCACCGGACATGCCGGCCGCGACGTTGCGCCCGGTCGGGCCGAGGACGAGCGCCGTGCCACCGGTCATGTACTCGAGGCCGTGGTCGCCCACGCCCTCGACGACGGCGGTGGCGCCGGAGTTGCGGACGCAGAAGCGCTCGCCGACCCGGCCGCGGAGGAACAGCTCGCCGGAGGTCGCGCCGTAGCCGATGACGTTGCCGGCGATGACGTTCTCCTCGGCGACGAGCGCCGACCCCGGGGCGGGCCGGACGACGACGCGGCCGCCGGAGAGGCCCTTGCCCACGTAGTCGTTGGCGTCGCCCTCGAGCCGCAGCGTGACACCGGCCGGCAGGAACGCCCCGAAGCTCTGCCCGGCGGAGCCGGTCAGGGTGAGGTCGATCGTGCCGTCCGCGAGCCCGTCCGGGTGCGCCTTGGTCACCTCGTGGCCGAGCATCGTGCCGACCGTCCGGTTGACGTTGCGGATGGCGAAGCGCGCCTGCACCGCCTCGCCGTGGTCGATCGCGTCGCGGGCCGCGGCGATGAGCTGGTGGTCCAGGGCCTTCTCGAGGCCGTGGTCCTGCGCGACGCGGTGGCGGATGCCCGAGCCGTCGGGGCTCTCGACGGCCGCGAGGACCGGCCCGAGGTCGAGCCCCGACGCCTTCCAGTGCTGCACGGCCTTGCTGACGTCGAGGTGCTGGATCTGGCCGATCGCCTCCTCGATGCTCCGGAAGCCGAGCGCGGCGAGGTGCTCGCGCACCTCCTCGGCGATGTACTCGAAGAAGGTCTCGACGAACTCGGGCTGCCCCGAGAAGCGCTTGCGCAGCTCCGGGTTCTGGGTCGCGATGCCGACGGGGCAGGTGTCGAGGTGGCAGACCCGCATGAGCACGCAGCCGGAGACGACGAGCGGCGCGGTGGCGAAGCCGAACTCCTCGGCGCCGAGCAGCGCGGCGACGACGACGTCGCGGCCGGTCTTGATCTGCCCGTCGACCTGGACGACGATCCGGTCGCGCAGGCCGTTGAGGACGAGCGTCTGCTGGGTCTCGGCGAGGCCGAGCTCCCACGGGCCGCCCGCGTGCTTGAGCGACGTGAGCGGCGCGGCACCGGTGCCGCCGTCGTGGCCGCTGATGAGGACGACGTCGGCGTGCGCCTTGCTGACCCCCGCTGCGACCGTCCCGACCCCGACCTCGGAGACGAGCTTGACGTGGACCCGCGCCTGCGGGTTCGCGTTCTTGAGGTCGTGGATCAGCTGCGCGAGGTCCTCGATCGAGTAGATGTCGTGGTGCGGCGGCGGGCTGATGAGGCCGACGCCGGGCGTCGAGTGCCGGGTCCGCGCGACCCACGGGTAGACCTTGGGGCCGGGCAGCTGGCCGCCCTCGCCGGGCTTGGCGCCCTGGGCCATCTTGATCTGGATGTCGTCGCTGTGGGTCAGGTACATCGACGTGACGCCGAAGCGGCCCGAGGCGACCTGCTTGATGGCCGAGCGGCGCACCGGGTCCAGGAGCCGGTCGACGTCCTCGCCGCCCTCGCCGGTGTTCGAGCGCGCGCCGAGGCGGTTCATCGCGACGGCGAGCGTCTCGTGCGCCTCCTTGCTGATCGAGCCGTAGCTCATCGCGCCGGTGGAGAACCGCCTGACGATGGACTCGACCGGTTCGACCTCCTCGAGCGGCACGGGCTCGCGCGGCGTCGCGCCGCCGAGCTCGAAGAGCCCGCGGAGGGTCATCAGCCGGCCGGACTGCTCGTCGACCCGCTGCGTGTACTGCTTGAAGACGTCGTAGCGGCGCTGGCGGGTCGCGTGCTGGAGCCGGAAGACCGTCTCGGGGTCGAAGAGGTGCGGCTCGCCCTCGCGGCGCCACTGGTACTCGCCGCCGACGACGAGCTTGCGGTGCGCCTGGCGGATGCCGTCCGGCGGGTAGGCCATCCCGTGCCGGGCCGCGGTCTCGGCGGCGACGACGTCGAGGCCGATGCCGCCGAGCTGGCTGACCGTGCCGGTGAAGAACTCGTCCACGAGCTCCTGCGAGAGCCCGATCGCCTCGAACACCTGGGCGCCCCGGTAGGACGCGACGGTGGAGATGCCCATCTTCGACATGACCTTGAGGACGCCCTTGCCGAGCGCCTTGATGAGGTTGGCGACCGCCTTCTCCTCGGTGACGTCGGTGATGTCCCCGCGCCGGACCATGTCCTCGACGGACTCCATCGCGAGGTAGGGGTTGATCGCGGCGGCGCCGTAGCCGACGAGGAGCGCGACGTGGTGCACCTCGCGGACGTCGCCGGCCTCGACGACGAGGCCGACCTGCGTGCGGGTCTTCTCGCGGATCAGGTGGTGGTGGACCGCCGAGGTGAGCAGGAGCGACGGGATCGGCGCGAGGTCGCGGTCGGAGTCGCGGTCGGAGAGGACGACGAAGCGTGCTCCGCCGGCGATGGCCTCGGACACCTCGGCGAAGATCTCGTGCAGGCGCGCGCGCAGGGCCGCCTCGCCGCCGCTCACGTCATAGGTGCCGCGGACGACGACCGTCTCGAAGCCGGGCAGGTCGCCGTCGGCGTTGATGTGGACGATCTTCGCGAGCTCGTCGTTGTCGATGACCGGGAACGGCAGGACGACCTGCCGGGCGTGGGCCGGGTTGGCGTCGAGGAGGTTGCCCTCCGGCCCGATCGAGCCGGCGAGCGAGGTGACGAGCTCCTCGCGGATGGCGTCGAGCGGCGGGTTGGTGACCTGCGCGAAGAGCTGGGTGAAGTAGTCGAAGACCAGCCGCGGCCGCTCCGAGAGCACCGCGATGGGCGTGTCGGTGCCCATCGACCCGAGGGCCTCGGCGCCGGTGCGCGCCATCGGCGCGAGGACGATCTTGAGCTCCTCCTCGGTGTACCCGAAGGTGCGCTGGCGGCGCGCGACGGAGGCGGCGGTGTGGACGATGTGCTCGCGCTCGGGCAGGTCCTTCAGGCCGATGAGGCCCGCGTGCAGCCACTCCTCGTAGGGGTGCTCGCCGGCGAGGCCGGACTTGACCTCCTCGTCGCTGACGATCCGCCCGGCGGCGGTGTCGACGAGGAACATCCGACCGGGCTGCAGGCGGCCGCGGCGCACGACGTTCTCGGGCTCGAGGTCGAGGACCCCGGCCTCGGAGGCGAGGACGACGAGACCGTCGTCGGTGACCCAGTAGCGGCCGGGACGCAGGCCGTTGCGGTCCAGGACCGCGCCGACGAGGGTGCCGTCGGTGAAGCAGACGGCGGCCGGGCCGTCCCAGGGCTCCATGAAGGTCGAGTGGAACTCGTAGAACGCGCGGCGGGCCGGGTCCATCGAGGCGTGGTTCTCCCAGGCCTCGGGGATCATCATGAGCACCGCGTGGGGCAGGCTGCGCCCGCCGAGGTGGATCAGCTCGAGGACCTCGTCGAAGGACGCGGAGTCCGAGGCCTCCGGGCTGCAGATCGGCGAGATGCGGGAGAGGTCGCCGGGCAGGACGTCGGACGCGAGCATGCTCTCGCGGGCGTGCATCCAGTTGCGGTTGCCCTTGACGGTGTTGATCTCGCCGTTGTGGGCGATGAGCCGGTAGGGGTGCGCCAGCGGCCAGCTCGGGAAGGTGTTGGTCGAGAAGCGCGAGTGCACGAGGGCGAGCTCGGTGGCGAACCGCTCGTCGGAGAGGTCCGGGAAGAACGGCTCGAGCTGACCCGTGGTCAGCATCCCCTTGTAGACCACCGTGCGGGCCGACAGCGACGGGAAGTAGACCTCGGCCTGGCGCTCGGCGCGCTTGCGCAGGACGAAGGCGACCCGGTCCAGCTCGATGCCCGTGAGGCCCTCCTGCGACGCGACGAAGAGCTGACGGAAGCAGGGCATCGTCGCGCGGGCGGCCTCGCCGACGAGGTCGGGGACGACGGGCACGTCGCGCCAGGCGAGGACCCGCAGGCCCTCCTCGGCGGCGATCGCCTCGATGCGCTCCTGGGCGGCCTCGCGCTCGGCGGCGTCGGTCGGCAGGTAGGCCATCCCGGCCGCGTACGCGCCGGCGGGCGGCAGCTCGGCGTCGACGACGGCCCGGAAGAAGGCGTCGGGCACCTGCGTGAGGATGCCGGCGCCGTCACCGACGAGCGGGTCGGCGCCGGTGGCGCCGCGGTGGTCGAGGTTGCGCAGCGCGTCGAGGGCGTGGGCGACGATGTCGTGGCCCGCGCTCCCCCGCATCGTCGCGACCATCGCCACACCGCACGCGTCGTGCTCGTGCTCGCGGCGGTACAGCCCGACGTCGTCGGGCTGGGCGGAGAAGCGGGCGACGGTCACGTCGGATCACCGTCCTCGGGGGTCGACGGCCCCTCGCGGGACCGGGCACGGCAAGGTCAGGCGCGGACGTCTCTGGCCACGTGCCGGAATGCTATCCCCGGCCCCCCGCGTCTTGCCATTCGAGCGTCGCTATCCCACATCCTGGGACTCGGGGTGCTCCGCCGTGGACGCCTCCGCGGCCGGCTCGTCGACCTGCTCGGGCTCGGCCCTGCGGGCCCGGCGGCCGGTGTGCCACACGATCCAGACGCCCAGGAGGAACACGAGGACGCTCGTCCACACGTTGAGCCGCTGGCCGAGGATCAGCTCGGCCTCGTCGGTGCGCATCTTCTCGACGACGATGCGCCCGACCGGGTACCCCGCGACGTAGAGGCCGAGCAGCTGCCCGGGCGCGAGCCGACGGCGCCGGTCCAGCGCGAGGAGCCCGAACCCGAGGACGAGGAGGAAGAGCGACTCGTAGAGGAACGTCGGGTGGTAGACGCCGGCCACGACGGCGTTGCCGGAGGCGTCGGTGACGGCGCGGCCGGCGGCCTGGTCCCACTGGTGGACCGTCAGCCCCCACGGGAGCGTGGTCGGGCCGCCGTGCAGCTCGTTGTTGAACCAGTTGCCCCACCGGCCGATCGCCTGGGCGAAGGCGACGCCCGGCACGGCGGCGTCGGCGAAGGTGAGGAAGGGGACGCCGGCCCGGCGGCACCCGATCCAGACGCCCACCGCGCCGAGCGCGATCGCGCCCCAGATGCCGAGACCGCCGTTCCAGATCTTCAACGCGTCGAGCGGGCGGCCGCCCTCGCCCCAGTACGGCTCGGGCGTCGTGATGACGTGGTAGAGCCGGCCGCCGATGATCCCGAGGATGACGGCGTAGGCCGACACGTCGAGCGCGACGCCGGAGTCGACCCCGCGCGCCGCGAGCCGGCGCCCGGTCAGCCACACCGCGAGGACGATGCCCGCGAGGATGCACAGGGCGTACGCCCGGATCGTCAGGGGCCCGAGGTCGAACGCCGCGACCGTCGGGCTCGGCAGGTAGGTCGTCACGCCGGACGACCCGCCTGCCGGAGCACCGGGGTCACTTCGTGGCGCCCTGGATCGCCTGGGTCAGCAGCTCGGGGGTGCCGACCTGGCCGAGGTCGAGGTCCTTGCCGTCCAGACGCAGGGTCGGGGTGCCGCGCACGCCGTCCTCGAAGCTCTTCTTCTCGACGGAGTTGACGTAGTCGACGTACTTGCCGGCGTCGTAGCACTGCTGCCAGGTCGTCAGCGCGCTGCCGGTGATGCCGGCCGCGGAGGCGAAGCCCTTGAGCTGTGCGTCGGTGAACCCGGCGCCCTCGCTCGGCTGGTTGGCGTAGGCCTGGTCGTGGAACTCCTGGAACTTGCCCGCGTCGGCCGCGCAGAAGGCGGCGTTGCCGGCCTTGGTGGAGCTGTCGTTGCGCAGGTTGTCGTCGAGGAAGTTCTTCACGTGGTAGACGACCTTGACCTTGCCCTCCTTCGCGAGGGACTCGACGGTCGGGCCGAGCTGGTCCTCGAAGGCCTTGCAGGCCGGGCACTGGAAGTCCTCGAAGACGTCGAGCGTCGGCGCGCCCGCGACCGCCTTGACGTCGGTGAACGCCGGGTACCCGGCGCCCAGGCCCGCGGCGCCCGCCGGAACGGCGTTGCCGCCACCGGTCACGGCGTTCTTCTGCGAGGTCTGCATCCAGATGACACCGCCGACGACCGCGACGATGGCGACGACCACGACGACCGTCGCGACGACGATCTTGTTGACACCCCCGCCGCCGTTCGCCTTCTGCGCCGCCTGGATCTTCGCCTGGCGGGCGTTGCCCGGCCTCGGCTTCGTCGAGTTCTTGGCCATGTCGGGGATGATGCCTTTCGGTGCGGTCGGTCAGTGTCCGAAGAGGACGCGGTCGAGGGAGGCGAGGGTGCGCGGCCGCCACCAGAGCCACGCACCGGCGAGGGCGAACGAGGCGTCGCGCGCGATCTCCTGAGGGTACTTCGTCTCGTTGGCGCCCACCTGGCCGCCGCCGCCGAAGCAGCCGCAGTCGATGGTCAGGCCACGGGCCCACGCCTGCGAGATCCCGATGACGAAGACGACCATGAGCAGCGTCCCCACGATCGCCGCCGGCCGTGTGAAGAGCCCGAGGACGAGGAGGACCCCGAGGACGATCTCGAGGAAGGGCAGCGCGAGGCCGATCCAGCCCGCGACGTCCAACGAAAGGAACGGCAGGTCGTAGGCCTGCACCGCGCGCTGCGAGGTCAGCGGGCGGCCGACCTTGGCGAACCCGGCCCACACGAGGACGACCCCGAGGAAGAGGCGGGCCGCGAGCCCGACGACGTCGAGGACACGCTCCGAGCGGTACCAGGGGGCGGGCGCGGTGCCCACCTCGTCGGTGCTCGTGCTCATCGCTTCCCCTCCCGGACACCCTGGGCCAGCTCGGTGGTCAGACTGCGCAACGCCTCGAGCCGCTCGGAGAGTTCCCCGTCGCCGGCGAGGGTCCGCACGAGCGCGGACCCGACGATGACGCCGTCGGCGTAGGCGGCGATCTCGGCCGCCTGCTCGCGCGTGGAGACGCCGAGGCCGATGCAGACGGGGACGTCGGTGACCTCGCGGACGCGCTCGACGAGCGTGCGGGCGTCGGTGTCGACGCTCGTGCGCACGCCGGTGACGCCCATCGTCGAGGCGGCGTAGACGAACCCGCGGCAGGCCGAGGTGACCTTCTCTAGGCGGTCGGGGGTGCTGCTCGGGGCCACGAGGAAGACCCGGTCCAGGCCGTGCCGCTCGCTCGCGGCCAGCCAGTCGTCGGCCTCGTCCGGCACGAGGTCCGGGGTGATGAGGCCCGCGCCCCCGGCCGCCTCGAGGTCGGCGGCGAAGGCCTCGACCCCCCGCTTGAGCACGAGGTTCCAGTAGGTCATGACGACCGGGACGGCGCCCGCGTCGCGCACGGCCGAGACGGCGGTGAAGACGTCGTCGACGCGGACCCCGGCGGCGAGGGCGGCGGCCATCGCCTCCTGGTTGACCGGGCCGTCGATGACCGGGTCGCTGTACGCGACGCCGACCTCGACGATGTCGCAGCCGGCCTCGACGAGGACCTTCATCGCCTCGATGGAGCCCTCGACGCTCGGGTAGCCGACCGGGAGGTAGCCGACGAGCGCGGCGCGGCCCTCGGCGCGGCAGCGCTCGAGGACCTCACCGAGGCGGGTGACCTGGGTGGTGCTCACGACTGGGTGCCCTCCTCGACGAGGCCGAAGTACGCGGCGGCGGTGTGCATGTCCTTGTCACCGCGGCCGGAGAGGTTGACGAGGACGAGGCCGTCGGGGCCGAGCTCGCGCCCGACCTCCATCGCCCCGACGAGGGCGTGGGCCGACTCCAGCGCCGGGATGATGCCCTCGGTGCGGCAGAGCAGGCGGAAGGCCTCCATCACCGCGTCGTCGGTGGCGTAGCGGTACTCGGCCCGGCCGCTGTCGCGCAGGTGGGCGTGCTCGGGGCCGACGCTCGGGTAGTCGAGGCCGGCCGAGATCGAGTGCGACTCCACCGTCTGCCCGTCGGTGTCCTGCATGAGGTAGCTCATGGCGCCGTGCAGCACCCCGGGGGTCGCGTCCGCGGCGAAGCGGGCGGCGTGGCGCCCGCTCTGCACGCCCTCGCCGCCGGCCTCGATGCCGATGAGCCGCACGCCGGCGTCGGGGACGAAGCGGTGGAAGATGCCCATCGCGTTCGAGCCACCACCGACGCACGCGACGACGGCGTCGGGCAGGCGCCCGGTCAGCTCGAGGACCTGCGCCCGCGCCTCCTCGCCGATGATCGCGTGGAAGTCGCGGACCATCTCGGGGAACGGGTGCGGGCCGGTGACCGTGCCGATGGCGTAGTGCGTCGTCGTGACGTTCGTGACCCAGTCGCGCAGGGCCTCGTTGATCGCGTCCTTGAGCGTGGCCGAGCCGTGCTCGACGGCGACGACCTCGGCGCCGAGGATCTTCATCCGCGCGACGTTGAGGGCCTGGCGCTCGGTGTCGACCTTGCCCATGTAGACCGTGCACTCCAGGCCCATGAGCGCCGCGGCGGTGGCCGTCGCGACGCCGTGCTGGCCCGCGCCGGTCTCGGCGATGATGCGGGTCTTGCCCATGCGCTTCGTGAGCAGTGCCTGGGCGAGGACGTTGTTGATCTTGTGCGACCCGGTGTGGTTGAGGTCCTCGCGCTTGAGGACCACCCGGGCGCCGCCGCAGTGCGCGGCGAAGCGCGGCACCTCGGTGATGATGCTCGGCCGGCCGGTGTACGTGGCGTGCAGGCGGGCGAGCTCGTCCTGGAACTCGGGGTCGACGGCGGCCTTCTGGCGGGCCTCGTCGAGCTGCTCGAGCGCCGGGACGAGCGCCTCGGGCACGTAGCGGCCGCCGAAGTCGCCGAAGCGTCCCGGGCGGGGCAGCTCGTCGACCGTCAGGCCGGTCTCGGTGGTGTCGGTGGTGTCGGTCACGGGGTCGCCTCCACGGCTCCGGCGGCGACGATCGCGGCGGCCCCGGCCGCCGGGTCGCCGTCGCGGACGAGGGCCTCGCCGACGAGGACGACGTCGGCGCCCTGCGCCGCGTACGCCGCCGCGTCGGCGGGCCCGGTGATGCCCGACTCGGCGACGATGACGACGCCGTCCGGGACGAGCGGCCGCAGCCGCGAGAAGGTGTCGGGGTGCACCTCGAGGGTCTTGAGGTTGCGGGCGTTGACGCCGATGACGGTGGCGCCGGCGTCGACGGCGCGCTGGGTCTCGGCCTCGTCGTGGACCTCGACGAGCGCGGTCATCCCGAGCTCGCCGACGCGGGCGAGCAGCGACCGGAACAGATCGTCGTCGAGCGCGGCCACGATGAGCAGCACGATGTCGGCGCCGTGGGCCCGCGCCTCCCAGACCTGGTAGTCGGTGACGACGAAGTCCTTGCGCAGCACGGGGATCGACACGGCGGCGCGCACGGCGTCGAGGTCGGCGAGGCTGCCGCCGAAGCGCCGCTGCTCGGTGAGGACCGAGATCGCGCTGGCGCCACCGGCCTCGTAGGCGGCGGCCAGGGCCGCGGGGTCCGGGATGTCCGAGAGCGCTCCCTTGCTCGGGCTCGCGCGCTTGACCTCGGCGACGAGCGCGAGACCGGGGCGCCGGAACGCCGCCTCGGCGTCGAGCGCCGGCGGGGCGGCGGCCGCGAGCTCGCGGACCCGCTCGAGCGGCAGGTGCTCCTCGCGCTCGGCGAGGTCCTCACGGACCCCGGCGACGATGGAGTCGAGGACGGAGGCCACGGGAGGACCGCCGGTCATCGGATCGAGGGGGCCTCGCCGCGGTCGCGCCCGGCCGCGCCGTACCCGGCCATGGAGAGGACCTTGCCGGCGATGCCGCCGACGACGGCCAGCACCGCCCCGCCGATGAACAGCGGGACGTTGGGGAACATCACCGCGAGGCACATGATGGCCGACGCGACGATGATGATCCCCACCGCGGTCCACGCCGCCAGGCTGTGGCCGTGGTCTTCGATCTCGCTCATGGGGGCTCCACCTCGGAAGGGGTCGGGGGCCGGTCGGCCCGGGGCGTGGCGTCGTGTCGATTCTGTCAGGTCGTGGCGTCGTCGCCGACGTCGGTGGGGTCACGGCCCTCGGAGAGGTCGTCCCAGTCGCTCGCCACCCGCTCGCCCCGCCGGCCGGCGACGTGGCCCTCGCCCGTGCCCGGCGCCTCGTAGCGGCGGGACGGCCCGGCCCACCGGCGCGCCCCGACGAGCGCGCAGCCGAGGGCGAGCGCGGCGACGAGGACGCCGAGCAGCGCCACCCAGGGCATCGCCGTCGCGGAGGCGACCGCCTCGACGGTGCCGGTGCGGCCGACGCGTGTGGCCGCGACCGGCCCGAGCGCGCCGGAGGGGTCGCCGAGCACCCGGACGGTGAGCGCGCCGGCGACGACGAGGCACCCGGCCCACAGGACGAGGGCGACCGTGCGGCCGACCCGGCCGGCGGCGACGACCGCGACGGCCGCGGCGGCGACCGCGAGCGCGATCGCGGAGAGCCCGGGCGCCACCTCCGCGCCGGTGGCCTCGACCCGGCTGCCGCCGAGGACGGCGTCGGCGACGGTGCCGGAGACCCACGGCCGGAACCCGGCGACCAGGACGACGCCCGCGCCGAGGAGCGCGAGGAGGGCGACGGGGCCCTTGCCGGTCAGCCGCCTCACGACACGGTCCGCATCGCCCCGGCCGTCGCGACGGCGCGCAGCGCGGCGGTGGCCTTCGCGACGCACTCCTCGTGCTCGCGGGCGGGCACCGAGTCGGCGACGATGCCGGCGCCGGCCTGCACGTGCGCGACGCCGTCACGGACGAGGGCGGTCCGGATGGCGATCGCCATGTCGAGGTCGCCGTGGAAGTCGAGGTAGCCGACGACGCCGCCGTAGACCCCGCGCCGCGACGGCTCGTAGTGCTCGATGAGTGCGAGCGCCCGCGGCTTCGGGGCGCCGGACAGCGTGCCGGCCGGGAAGGTGGAGACGAGGACGTCGTAGGCGCCGATGCCCGGACGGGTGTCGCCGACGACCGTCGACTCCAGGTGCATGACGTGGCTGTAGCGGCGCACGTCCATGAACTCGACGACGTCGACGGTGCCCGGGCGGCAGACACGCTGGAGGTCGTTGCGGCCGAGGTCGACGAGCATGACGTGCTCGGCGCGCTCCTTGGGGTCGGCCAGCAGCTCCTCGGCGAGCCGCACGTCGTCCTCGGGCGTCTTGCCGCGCGGCCGCGAGCCGGCGATCGGGTGGGTGATGGCCCGCTCCCCCGTGACCCGGACGAGCGCCTCCGGGCTGCTGCCGACGACGGCGTAGTCGGACCCGTCCGGCGCCGGGAAGCGGAAGAGGTACATGTAGGGGCTCGGGTTGGAGGCCCGCAGGGCGCGGTAGACCTCGAGCGGGTCGGCCGGGCAGTCGAGCGAGAACCGCTGCGAGAGGACGACCTGGAACACCTCGCCCGCGCGGATGTCCTCCTTGGCGAGCTCGACGACCTCCTCGTAGCGCTCGCGGGTGGTGTTCGACCGGACGCCGGCCATCGCGGCCTCGACGACGTCGGTGTCGACGACGGCCACGGTGCTCGGGGCCGGCGCGGCGAGCGCCGCGGTCATCGTGTCGAGGCGGGCGACGGCGTCGGACCAGGCCTGCTCGACGCGCTCGTCGGTGTCGTCGTAGTTGACGGCGTTGGCGACGAGGAGGATCGACCCGTCGGCGTGGTCGAGCACGGCGAGGTCGGTGGCGAGCATCATCGCGAGCTCGGGGACCCCGAGCTCGTCCGGCAGGTCGCTCGGGACCTTCTCCCAGCGGCGCACCGCGTCGTACGAGACGGCGCCGACCATCCCGCCGGTCAGCGGGGGCAGACCGGCGATGGGCGGTGTGGCGAGGACCTCCATCGTGGCGCGCAGGGCCTCGGTCGCCGGGCCGTCGGTGGGCACGCCGACCGGCGGCTCGCCGAGCCAGTGCGCCTCGCCGTCGCGCTCGGTGAGGGTGGCGCGGCTGGCCGCCCCGATGATCGACCAGCGCGACCACACGCCGCCGTGCTCGGCGGACTCGAGGAGGAAGGTGCCGGGCCGGTCGCCGGCGAGCTTGCGGTACACCCCGACCGGTGTCTCGGCGTCGCCCATGAGGCGCCGGACGACGGGGATGACGCGCCGGTCGCGCGCGAGCACGCCGAACGCGTCGAGCGCCGGCCAGGTCTGCCCGTACGCGAGGTCCGGCGTCTCGGCGGCGCTCATGCGCCCGCCCCGACGACCGCGCCGAGGTCCCCCGCGTCGAAGCACGTGCGGTCGCCGGTGTGGCAGGCCGCGCCGACCTGCTCGACGCGGACGAGGAGGGCGTCGCCGTCGCAGTCGAGCGCGACCGAGCGCACGTGCTGGGCGTGGCCGGAGGTGTCCCCCTTGCGCCAGTACTCCTGGCGGCTGCGCGACCAGAACGTCACGCGGCCCTCGGTCAGGGTGCGGCGCAGCGCCTCGTCGTCCATCCAGCCGAGCATGAGGACCTCACCGCTGTCGTGCTGCTGGACGATCGCGGCGACGAGACCGTGCTCGTCGCGCTTCAGGCGGGCGGCGACGGAGGGGTCGAGGGCGGGGTCGGTCGGCACCCGCCCATTCTGCCGTGACGGGTCGACCCATCCGCTCCGGGGCACGGCTCCGAACACCAACGGGTCGCTGTGGACCCAGGTGGTCGACGTCCGCGGCCCGCTCCCGCGCGGGAGGTCCTCCCGCGCCCCACGAAGGGAAGCACCATGGCAGGGACATCACGACGCGGCCTCCTGGCAGCGGCGGGGTCGACGACGGCCATCGCCGTCGTCGCCACGGCCACGGCGGCGCAGGCCACCGTCCGTGACAAGGACGAGGTCCTCGGCGAGCTCGACAACGCCGTGCTCGTCGCGTTCATCGAGGACCCCGGCTCCGGGGTCATCTCGCTCATGGTCGGCGAGGAGGAGGTCGAGGTCCACGACCCCGCCCTCGTCCGCCGGCTCGTCAAGGCGTCGGGAGGGAAGGCCTGATGTCCTCCCACCGCGAAGCCCCCGAGGTCTCCAAGGACCCCGTCGCCGACAACACCGACGTCTACGCGTTCGTCAGCCCGGACAAGCCGAGCCACGTCACGCTCATCGCCAACTTCATCCCCTTCCAGAACCCGCAGGGCGGTCCGAACTTCTACGAGTTCGGCGACGACGTGCTCTACGAGATCAAGATCAGCAACTCGGGGACGGCCGGCGAGGCCGACATCGTGTACCGGTTCCGGTTCGTCACCGGCATCCGCAACAAGAAGACCTTCCTCTACAACACGGGCCCGATCACCTCGATCAGCGACTCGACGTGGACCCGCCCGCAGTACTACTCGGTGACGCGGTACGAGAAGGGCAAGGGGTGGACGACGCTCGCCGAGCGGCTGGCCTGCCCGCCGGTCAACGTCGGGCCGCGCAGCACGCCGAACTACGAGAAGCTCGCCGCGCAGGCGGTCCACCGCATCGCGGGCGGGCGCACCGTGTTCGCCGGGCAGCGGGCGGAGGGCTTCCACGTCGACCTCGGCAGCATCTTCGACCTCGGGACGCTGCGGCCCTACCAGATGGCGCACCTCATCCCGTCCGCCGCGGCGGCGGGGGTCAACGGCACCCAGGGGCTCAACGTCCACAGCATCGCGATCCAGGTGCCCAAGACCGACCTCACGGCCGGCCACGGGGCGCCGACGGACGTCGACGACGCCCGCTCGGTCATCGGGGTGTGGGCCACGGCCAGCCGCCAGAAGATCCGCGTCCTCAAGGTCGGGCAGGGCAAGGCCGAGGACGCCGGGCCCTTCCGGCAGGTCTCGCGGCTGGGCAACCCGCTGTTCAACGAGGTCATCACCCCGATGGCCGAGAAGGACACGTGGAACTCGGTCGGGCCCGACGGTGACAAGCGGTTCGCGCAGTACGTGGCGCGGCCCGAGCTCGCCGGTCTCCTGCCGGTGCTCTACCCCGGGGTGTTCCCACGCCTGGCCGCCTACAAGAAGGACCGCGCCGACCTGCTCGCGATCCTCCTGACGGGCATCCCGAAGGGGGTCGTGCCGGGCTTCCAGAACTACACCGGCGCCAACCAGGCGGACATGCTGCGACTCAACCTCGCGGTGCCGCCGGCCAAGAAGCCGAACCCCATCGGGCTCGTCGCGGGTGACGCCGCGGGGTTCCCCAACGGTCGCCGCCCGATCGACGACGTCGTGGCTATCGAGCTGCGCGCCGTGGCCGGGGCGACCATCCCCCTCGTGGACCCGTCGTTCACGCCGGACGACGCGTCCGCCGGCCTGACCGACGGCACGAGCAACACCAACCCGCCGTTCCTCGACGTCTTCCCCTACCTGGGGACGCCGGCCGGGGGGTACCAGACGACGCCCGGCACCGCCGGCGGCGCCGCCTGACCGACCGCCCGCCCCGTCCACCGCGACCCGGTGGGCGGGGCGGGCCCGCCCGCTCCACCCTTCCCGCCCGAGAGGACTGCCGTGCCCACCACCGAGAACCCGTACGCCGGACAGGGGCCCGTGCCCCTCGACATCGGCGGCGACGTCGGCGCGCTCGTCGTGACGATGCCCGAGCACCGCCCCGACCTGGACGACCTCGAGGTCGAGATCCGGCCCGCCGGGGCGGTCGCCGACCACCCGCACGGCCACGACCACCCGCACCACCACGACCACCCGCACCACCACGACCACCCGCACCACCACGAGCACGACGGACCGCACGACCACGCGCAGGCGTCGCCGTTCCCCCACGTCGGGGTCGTGCCCCGGCCGACCCCGTCGGGCACCGTGTCGTGCCTCGTCTACCCCGAGCTGCTCGCCGGCGACTACGAGCTCTACCCCGTCGGCACCCCCGGGGTGACGATGACGGCCACGGTCGTGGGCGGCGAGGTCACCGAGCTCGACTGGCCGGCCTGAGCCGGCGGTCGAGGGCCACGACCGCGGCGAAGAGCAGCAGGAAGAGGACGGTGATCCCGAGCACGGCGACGACCACGGCGCCGACACCGTTCCTCCGGTGGTCGAGGAACGGGTAGGGGTACCAGCCGCTCAGGCCGCCGACGACGAGGGTCCACGCCGTCCAGAGCAGCGGCCACAGGAGGGCCTCGAGGGCGGTGCGCCACGTCGTGCGCGGCCGCGGCCCGGCGAGCACCCAGGCGAGCACGGCGAGCACCGGCACGACGATGTGGAGCAGCTTGTCGACGACCCAGTTGGCCCCGCTCAGGTCGAGCAGGGGCCGCAGCAGGACGAAGTGCACGAGCCCGGTCACGGTGATGCCGACGAGCGCGGCGAGCCGCACCGGGCGCCACCAGCGGCCGTCACGCAGCGGGTCGCGCCACAGCTGCCACGCCGTGACCGCGACGAGGACGTTGCTCTGGATCGTGAAGTAGGCGACCAGGCGGTACAGGCGCGTGGCCAGCGGCGGCACCTCGTCGTTGAGGACCGCCTCCCCCGACAGCACGAGGACGGTCTGGAACGCGAGGGCGAAGGTCGCCACGAGGGCGACCACGAGGTGCAGCTGCCGTGCGCGGGAGGCGGTCACGAGCGTGAGTGTAGGGGTGGGGCCGCCGCATCAGGAGGGGTCGAGGAGCGGCTCTCCGGTCAGGGCACACCACAGCCCGACGACGAGGAACACGGGCGCCCCGAGGACGCCGCACCAGAAGCTGCGGGCGACCGCGCCGGCCGGGACGAGCGCCGCGAGGACCGCGACGGCCACGAGCAGCCCCGCGGTGAGGTGCAGCACCGGCTGCGAGAAGACGACCGCGAGCGCGACGAAGTGCAGCCCGACGACGAGGAGCACGAGCGGCGCGACGAGGTCGCCGCGCCCCCGCCGGGCGAGCAGGACCCCGGCCACCCCCGCGACGACGACCTCGGCCCAGAAGACGACGAGGTAGACGGTGAAGGCCCGGCTCCCCGGCTCGATCGCGCTCGAGCCGCCCCAGTGCCGCACCGCCTGCGTCGTGCTCCAGCCGGCGAGCGCGAGCCCGGCGACCCCGAGCGCGCCGAGCAGCACCCTCCACAGCACCGGCCGCGGCGGACCCTCCTGGGCCCAGCCGGACCAGATGAACGTCGCGAGGCCGAACACGGCCCCCACCATCACGAGGTCGCGCGGGTGCGCGGTGTCGAGCATCTCTCCCCCTCCGTCGTGCCCGTGGCCTCAGCGCACGGGCAGCCCGTCGACGCGCAGCGCGTCCTTGACCTGACCGATCGTCAGGTCCCCGAAGTGGAACACGCTCGCGGCGAGGACCGCATCCGCACCGGCCTCGACCGCGGGCGCGAAGTGCTCGACGGCGCCCGCTCCCCCGCTCGCGATGACCGGGACCGAGACGGCGGCCCGGACGAGCCGGATCAGCTCGAGGTCGAAGCCGTCCTTGGTGCCGTCGGCGTCCATCGAGTTGAGGAGGATCTCGCCGGCGCCGAGCGACTCGGCCCGGGCGCACCACTCGACGGCGTCGAGGCCGGTGCCGGTGCGCCCGCCGTGCGTCGTCACCTCGAACCCGCCTGCGGGCGAGCCGTCCTCGGTCCGACGACGCCGCACGTCGGCGGACAGGACGAGCACCTGCGCCCCGAAGCGGTCGGCGGTCTCGGCGATGAGCTCCGGGCGCGCGATGGCGGCGGTGTTGACGCCGACCTTGTCGGCCCCGGCGCGCAGCAGACGGTCGACGTCGTCGACCGTGCGCACCCCGCCACCGACGGTCAGCGGGATGAAGACCTCCTCGGCCGTGCGGGCCACGACGTCGTACATCGTCGCGCGGTCCCCGCTGCTCGCGGTGACGTCGAGGAAGGTCAGCTCGTCGGCGCCCTGCTCGCCGTAGCGGCGGGCGAGCTCGACGGGGTCCCCCGCGTCGCGCAGGCCGCGGAAGTTGACGCCCTTGACGACGCGGCCGGCGTCGACGTCGAGGCACGGGATGACACGGACGGCGACGGACGACACGGCGCCAGCGTAGTGGCGGCGCTAGGGTCGGTGACCGTGTGGTTCCAGGTGACGGACCCGGCCGAGCCGGAGCACGTCGAGGCGGTCCTCGAGGCCCTCCACGACGCCCGCCCGCGGTGCGGCGCGACGGCCGTCGTCGCCGTCGACGGGCCGAGCGGCTCCGGCAAGACCACGCTCGCCAAGGGTGTGGTCGAGGCCCTCGCCGCCCCGGTGGTCCACATGGACGAGCTCTACCCCGGCTGGGACGGGCTCGCCGACGCCGTCCCGCTCCTCGTCGAGCAGGTCCTCGACCCCCTGTCGCGGGGCGAGGACGCGCGCTACCGGGTGTGGGACTGGGACCGCCACGGCTGGGGCGAGACGCGGGACGTGCCCGCGGCCCCGGTCCTCGTCGTCGAGGGCTGCGGCGCGAGCGTCGGCCGGGCCGGCGACTACGCCGCCGTCCGTGTGTGGGTCGAGGCACCCCGGGACGAGCGGATGCGCCGGGGCATCGACCGTGACGGCGAGACCTTCCGCCCGCACTGGGAGCGCTGGGCCGCCCAGGAGGAGCGGGTCTTCGCCGACGACCGCACCCGCGAGCACGCCGACGTCCGCGTCTCGACGGAGGGTCGGTGAGCGTCGCCGCGCGCGCCCGCTCCGGGGTGGACGGCCTGCGCTCGGCGCTCGAGCGCGGGCTGCACCGCCTCCACGACCGGGTGGTCTTCCTGCTCCAGATCGGCCTCGGCGTCGTCGTCGCCTGGTTCACCGCCCGGCTCGCCCTCGGTCACCCCCAGCCCTTCTTCGCCCCGGTCACCGCGATCCTCTGCCTCGGGCTCACCTACGGGCAGCGCCTGCGGCGGATCGTCGAGGTGACGGTCGGCGTCGCCATCGGCGTCCTCGTCGGCGACGTGACGATCCTCCTGCTCGGCAGCGGCGGGCTCCAGATGGCGTTCGTCGTCGTCGCCGCGATGGCCATCGCCATCGTCATCTCGTCCGGGCAGCTCGTCGTCATCCAGGCGGGCGTCCAGTCGGTCTTCATCGTCGCCTTCGCCGCGACGACGAGCACCGGGGTCGGGCGCTGGCTCGACGCGCTCGTCGGCGGCCTCGTCGCGCTCCTCATCGGGGCCGTGGTCCCGACGAGCCCGGTGGCGCGGCCCCGCGCGGAGGCCGCCCGCACGGTGCGGGCCGTCGCGCGGACCCTGGAGTCGGTGGCCGAGGCGCTGCGGACCGGCGACGTCGACCTCGCCCGCGAGGCCCTGGACGAGGCCCGGGCGCTGGAGGACCGGCTGACCGACCTGCGCACCGCCGCCGCCGAGGGCGTGGCGGTGGTGCGCCAGTCGCCGCTGCTGCGCCGGCACCGCCCCCAGGCCGTCGCGGCGTCCGCGCTCGTCGTGCCGCTGGACCGCTGCGTGCGCAACCTGCGCGTCCTCGCCCGCCGCGCCGGCGTGGCCGTCCGCCGCGACGAGACCGTGCCACCCCGGTACGTCGACCTCGTCGCCGAGCTCGCCCGGGCCGCCGACGACCTCGCCCGCGTCCTCGACGAGCACGCGCTGCCGTCCGCCGGACGCGTCGTCCTCGCCCGGGTCGCCGGGCTCTCCGCGCGCGCCGAGCCGTCGGCCGGGCTGTCGGCCGAGATGGTCCGCGGGCAGGTCCGCTCGATCGTCGTCGACCTGCTCGTCGTCGCCGGCCTCGACGACGACGAGGCGCTCCAGCTGGTCCCGGAGTCCCACCTCCCCTGAGGCGCGTGTGAGGATGCCGCGGTGAGTGCCTCGTGACCACCCCCGCCCGCCCCGCGACCTCGACGCCGCCCTGGCTCGTCGTCACCGCGCTCGTCCTCGTCGCCGCGAACCTGCGCACCCTCATGGCGAGCCTGCCGCCGCTCGCCGAGACCGTCCGCGACGACCTCGGCCTCTCGGGCGCGGCGATGGGCGTCCTCACGACCCTGCCGGTGCTCTGCATGGGCCTGCTCGCGCCGGTCGCCAACGTCCTGGCGCGCCGGGTCGGCCCGGGGGTCGCGGTCGGCCACGGGGTCGGGCTGGTGCTCGTCGGGCTCGTCGTGCGCGGCGTCGGCGGCGGGCAGACGTGGTCGCTCTACGCCGGCACGCTCGTCGCCGGCGCCGGCATCGCGGTGGCCGGCACGCTGCTGCCGGGCATCGTCAAGAGCGTCTTCCCCGCCCACCGGTCGGGCCTCGGCACCGGCCTGACGATGATGGCGATGATGGGCGCCGCCGCCGTCGCCTCGGCCGTCGCCGTGCCGCTGTCCGGCGCATTCGGTGGCTGGGCGGGCTCCCTGCTCGCGTGGGCGCCGCTGGCCGCCCTGGCGGGCCTGGTGTGGGTGCCGCTGGCGCGTCGCTCCGCGCAACGGGCGGCCGCCGCGCCCGCCGACCCCGACGCCGAGGACGTCACGCACCGGCTCCCGTGGCGTAGCGTGACCGCCTGGACGCTCGCGGCCTACCTGACCTTCCAGTCGTGGCAGTTCTACTCGTCGCTGGCCTGGCTCGCGCCGACCTACGAGTCGCACGGGTGGAGCGCCGGCGACGCCGGGCTGCTCATGTCCGTCTTCACCGGCGCGCAGCTGGTCAGCGGCCTCGTCGCGCCGACCCTGCTCGACCGCGTCCACGACCCGCGGTGGCTGCTCGCCGGGGCGACCCTCCTCGGCGGCGTCGGCGAGACCGGGGTCTGGCTCGCGCCGGACGCCTTCGCCTGGGGCTGGGCCCTGCTCATCGGCGCCGGCCAGGGGGCGTGCTTCGCGCTCGGCCTCGGCCTGCTCGTCCGGTACTCGGTCACCCCGCGCGACAGCGCACGCCTGACCGCGATGGCCTTCCTCGTCAGCTACTCGCTGGCCTCGCTCGGGCCCGCCACGATGGGCGCGGTGCGCGACGCCTCGGGCGGGTTCACGCTGCTCTGGGCGCTGCTCGCGCTCATGGCCCTCCCCCAGCTCCTGGCGCTCGGCCGGCTGCGGCCCACCGCCGCGCGGGTGGGGTCCGAGCGGGAGGGCGTCGCCGTGTGATCAGCCGCGGCGGCGGGCCCGGACGAGCTCGAGCAGGCGCGCGGCCTCGGCGCGGCCGCGCTCGCCGTCGACGCGCTGCACGGCCATGACCGCGACGACGTCGGTGTCGACGAGCTCGAGGCTGACCCAGGGGTCGCCGTCGACGAAGCGCACCGCCTCGATCTCGTCCCAGCCGACGGTGCGGGTCAGCATGAGGTTGCGCACCGTCAGCCCGGCCTCGCCGGGGGTCGCGCGGATGGCGGCGTAGCGCGCGAGGAACGCGGCGACGGCGACGCCGAAGACGACGAGGGCCAGCTGGTCGCCGAGCCCCCACTGGCCCGCGACACCCATCCCGACGGCGACGGCCGTGCAGATGAGGACGAAGACGCCGGCGACGACGAGCGGCACGACGCGCCCGCGCCGGGGCCGGAAGGGGGCGTCGGGGGCGGGGGCGTCGGTCACGGTCGGCACCCGGGTCAGAGCCGGCAGGCCGTGATGTCGGTGACGAGGATGGCGCGGGCGCCGAGGTCGTACAGCTCGTCCATCACGGCGTTCGTGCCGATCCGCGGCACCATCGCGCGGACGGCGCACCAGTCGCGGTTCTGCAGCGGCGACACGGTCGGGCTCTCGAGGCCCGGGGTGACGGCGCAGGCGCGGTCGACGAGGGCGGCGGGGACGTCGTAGTCGAGCATCACGTAGTGGCGGGCCGTGACGACGCCCAGCAGGCGCCGGCGCAGGACCTCGATGCCGGCGGTCTCCTCGCTGCCCTCGCGCCGGACCAGCACGGCCTCGCTGCGCAGGATCGGCTCGCCGAAGACCTCCAGGCCCTGGCTGCGCAGCGTCGCGCCGGTCTCGACGACGTCGGCGATGACGTCGGCGACCCCGAGGGTGATCGCGGTCTCGACGGCACCGTCGAGGCGCACGACCGAGGCCTCGACGCCCTGGTCGGCGAGGTGCTTCTCGACGAGGCCGGAGTAGCTCGTCGCGATGCGACGGCCGGCGAGCCCGGCGACGTCGGTCGCGGTGTTCGGGCGCGCGGCCCAGCGGAAGGTGGAGGCACCGAAGCCGAGCGGCATCACCTCGACCGCCGCGGAGGCGGAGTCGAGGAGCAGGTCGCGGCCGGTGATGCCGCAGTCGACCGTTCCGGAGCCGACGTAGACGGCGATGTCGCGGGGGCGGAGGTAGAACAGCTCGATCCCGTTGTCGACGTCGGTGACGACGAGCTCCTTGGTGTCGCGGCGGGTGCGGTACCCGGCCTCGCGGAGCATGGCGGCCGACGGGTCGGCGAGGGATCCCTTGTTGGGGACGGCGATACGCAGCATGGGGGTCTTCCTGGGGTGGGGCGTCGACGGGCGGCGGGGAGGCCGGCTCAGAGGTGCTTGTACACGTCGTCGAGGGAGAGGTCGGCGGCGAGCATGAGCACCTGGAGGTGGTACAGCAGCTGGCTGACCTCCTCGGCGGTGCGCTCGCGCCCCTCGTGCTCGGCGGCCATCCAGACCTCGGCCGCCTCCTCGACGATCTTCTTGCCGATGGCATGGACGCCGGCGTCCAGCTCCGCGACCGTCCCCGAGCCCTCGGGGCGGGTGCGGGCCTTCTCGGCGAGCTCGGCGTACAGCGCGTCGAACGTCTTCACGGGCACCAGCGTACGGGGGTGCGGAGGGCCGCCCGACCGCCGGTCAGGCGACGGGCGCCACGACGTCGTCGCGGGAGGCCGCCTCACCCGCCATGCGGGTGACCCGCACCCACTGCGAGAAGCCGTAGAGGACGAACATCCCGTAGAAGACGTACATGACGGAGGTCGGTACGTAGCCGGTCGCGAAGCCGAGCGGCACCCCGACGAGGTCGACGCCGATCCAGGCCAGCCAGAACTCGTTCCAGCCGCGGGCCATCGCGTAGGTCGCGACGACGGAGCCGACGAAGATCCACGCGTCGCACCAGGAGAACCACCAGGCCGGCGTGTAGTACGGGTTGGGGTTGGCGTCGAGGATGGCCTGGAAGACCTGGTGCACGAGCACCGTGCCCAGGAGCCAGCCGGCGACGACGACGGCCCGCTCGCGGGTCGTCATCCAGCGCGGGTCGACCGCCGGGGCCCCTCCCCCGCCGCGCCGGCGGCGCAGGGCGGCCCACGTCACCCAGCCGTAGACGCTGACGACGATGAAGAACACCTGGCGCCCGGCCTGCCCGAGCAGCGGGATCCGCTGGTCGGCCCCGACCAGCGCGCCGAGGTAGACGAAGAAGAGGATGACGTTGGCGACGATGCCGACCGGCCACGCCCAGACGGCGCGACGCATCCCGAACCACGCCGAGACGATGCCGATGAGCACGCCGAGCACCTCGAGGTAGTGCAGCTGGTAGGTGCCGATCGGGATGCTCGCGTCGAGCAGCTGCTGGAAGAGGTTCGGGCCCGGCTGGGCCGCGGCGGCGAGGAGGGGCACGGTCGTCATCCGTCCTGTCGGTCGGCGGTGGGCAGCGGCGCACGCGCGCCGAGGTCGCGGAGGGTGACCGCGGTGGCGACGGCGGCGACCGCCGCCTCGTGGCCCTTGTCCTCGCGGGAGCCGGGCAGCCCGGCGCGGTCGAGGGCCTGGGCGTCGTCGTCGCAGGTCAGGACCCCGAACCCGACCGGCACGCCGGTGCGCACGGCGACGTCGGTCAGCCCGGCCGTCGCGCTCTGGCAGACGTAGTCGAAGTGCGGCGTGCCGCCGCGGACGACGACCCCGAGGGCGACGAGGGCGTCGTGCGCGGGGGCGAGCCGGGCGCACGCCACGCTCAGCTCGACGGTGCCGGGGACGCGGACGACGAGGGGGTCCTCGACGCCGCACTCGGCCAGGCCGCGGCGAGCGCCGTCGAGGAGGCCGTCCATCACCGTGTCGTGCCACGACGCGGCGACGACCGCGACCCGCAGGCCGCGCCCGTCCGCCGCGACGCTCGGGGACCCTGCTCCGCTCATGCCGTGCTCCTCGGGTTCTCTCGGGGGTCGTGGGCGTCGACGACGAGGTCGTGGCCCATCCGGTCGCGCTTGGTGCGCAGGTACTCGCTGTTCGTCGGCAGCGGCGGCGTGCGCAGCCGCTCGACGGCCGGGACCTCGATGCCGTGGGCGCGCAGGCCCTCGACCTTGGCCGGGTTGTTCGTGAGCAGCCGGACCGCGTCGACGCCGAGGTCGGTGAGGACGCCGGCGGCCACCGTGTAGTCGCGGGCGTCGACGGGCAGCCCGAGCTCGAGCTGGGCGTCGACGGTGTCGAGCCCGCGGTCCTGCAGCTCGTAGGCGCGCAGCTTGGCGGCGAGCCCGACCCCCCGGCCCTCGTGGCCGCGCAGGTAGACGACGAGCCCGCCCTCGGCGCCGACGCGCTCGAGCGCACGGTCCAGCTGCGGGCCGCAGTCGCAGCGCTGCGAGCCGAGGACGTCGCCGGTCAGGCACTCGGAGTGGACGCGGGTCAGCACCGGGCCGGTGCCGAGACCCAGCGGGCTGACGAGGGCCAGGTGCTCCTCCCCCGTGACGTCGTCGCGGTAGGCGAGCGCCCGGAAGCGGCCGTGCGGCGTCGGGACGACGGTGTCGGCGACCCGGACGACGCGGTCGTGGCGCTGGCGCCAGGCGACGAGGTCGGCGATGGCGAGCACCGGCAGGTCGTACCGCGCACCGAGGGCGAGCACGCCGTCGAGGCGGGTCATCGTGCCGTCGTCCTCGACGAGCTCGCCGATGACCCCCACCGGCTCCAGCCCCGCGAGCCGGCAGAGGTCGACGGTCGCCTCGGTGTGCCCGGGCCGGACGAGCACGCCGCCCGCGCGGGCGCGCAGCGGCACGACGTGCCCTGGCCGGCGCAGGTCGGCCGGCGTCGAGGCCGGGTCGGCGAGGACGCGCGCCGTCCGGGTGCGGTCGGCGGCCGAGATGCCCGTCGTCACGCCGACCGCGGCGTCGACCGTCACGGTGTAGGCGGTCCCGAGCGGGTCGGCGTTGTCGCGGACCATGAGCGGCAGGCCGAGCCGGTCGGCCCTCGCCTCGGGCATCGGCGCGCACAGGTAGCCCGAGCTGTGGCGCACCGCCCACGCCGTCCAGGACGGGTCGAGCGTCTCGGCGGCGAGGACGACGTCGCCCTCGTTCTCGCGGTCGGCGTCGTCGACGACGAGCACCGGCCGGCCGGTGCGCAGGGCGTCGAGGGCCTCCTCGACCGAGGCGAGTGTCGGCGCGGGACCGGGGCCGGCGCTCACGGGGCCACCTCCGTGGGGGCGAACCGGGTGGCCAGCAGCCGCTCGACGTACTTGGCGAGGACGTCGACCTCGAGGTTGACGGGGTCGCCGACCCCCTTGTGCCCCAGCGTGGTCAGGTCGAGCGTGGTCGGGATGAGCGAGACCGAGAACGAGCCGTCCGTCACGTCGACGACGGTGAGGGACACCCCGTCGACCGTGATCGACCCCTTCTCGACGAGGTAGGGCGCGAGGGCGGCCGGCAGCCCGAACCGCACGACCTCCCAGCGCTCGCCCGGCTCGCGGGCGGTGATCGTCGTCGTGCCGTCGACGTGGCCCTGGACGACGTGCCCGCCGAACCGGGAGGAGGCGGCCATCGCCCGCTCGAGGTTGACCCGGTCGCCCGGGGCGAGCGCGCCGAGGCTCGAGCGGTGGAGGGTCTCGGCCATGACGTCGACGGTGAACTCACCGTCGCCGTGCTCGACGACGGTGAGGCACACGCCGTTGACGGCGATCGAGGCGCCGTGCGTCGCGTCCTCGGTGACGAGGGGGCCGCGGAGGGTGAGCCGGGCGGAGTCGGCGCCCCGGTCCAGGGCGACGACGGTGCCGAGCTCCTCGACGATTCCGGTGAACACGGTCAGCTCCTCAGCGGTCGGGCGGTGATGCGGACGTCGCCACCGAGCACGGTGACGTCGGTGGTCTCGAGGCGCAGGGCGTCCCCGATCGAGCTGCCCCCGAGGTCGCCGACGACGGGGTGGCCGCCGCCGAGCAGCGCCGGGGCGAGGTAGGCGACGACCTCGTCGACGACACCGGCCCGCAGGAAGGCGGCGGCGAGGGTCGGCCCGCCCTCGAGCAGGATGTGGTGGACGCCGCGCGCGTGGACGGCCGCCAGGGCGGCGGCGGGGTCGTGCGTCGGGACGTGCAGGGTCTCGGCGGCGCCGTCGGCGAGCCGGGCGCCGTCCGGCAGGTCGCGCTTGCCGACGACGACGCGCAGGGGCTGGCGGCCGACGGTGCGGCCCTCGGCGTCGCGGACGGTGAGCGCGGGGTCGTCGGCCAGGGCCGTGCCGGTGCCGACGAGGACCGCGCCGCAGCGGGCGCGCAGGGCGTGGACGTCGGCGCGGGCGGCCTCCCCGGTGACCCAGCGGCTCGAGCCGTCGGCGGCGGCCGAGCGCCCGTCGAGGGTGGCGGCGGCCTTCCACGTGACGAAGGGACGACCGGTGCGCCGGGTGTGCAGCCAGGTGCGGTTGACCGCCTCGGCGTCCTCGGCGAGGACGCCGGCCTGCACCGCGACCCCGGCGGCCGCGAGCCGCTCGGCCCCGCCGGCGGCCTCGGCGGACGGGTCGGGCACCGCGTGGACGACCCGGGCCACCCCGGCGTCGAGGAGGGCGCGCGAGCACGGACCGGTGCGCCCGGTGTGGTCGCACGGCTCGAGCGTGACGTAGGCGGTGCCGCCGCGGGCGGCGGTCCCGGCCTGGGCGAGCGCGGCGACCTCGGCGTGCGGCGTGCCGGCGCCGCGGTGGTGGCCGACGCCGACGACCTCGCCGTCTCGGTCCGTGACGACGCAGCCGACACGGGGGTTGGGGTCGGCCTCGGGCCCGCGCACGGCGGCATCGAGCGCCCGGCGCATCAGCGCGGTGTCTCGCTCCACGGTGTCCGTCCTCGTGCCTCGAACCGGTCTCGGTCGGGCTCCGGGTGGACGGGTCGACGGCTCGCGCACACCTCGGTGCGCGGTCACGGCGACCGCCGACGGGACACTGCTCCCGTCGACACGTGCTGCCTCCCATCCGGACTCTCACCGTCGGTCGCGGAGTTTCACCGCGTCAACCGGCCGCTGGCTGCGGTCGGGTCGTGGACTGTCACCACCGGTTCGGAATTGCACCGACCCCGGAGCACGTATGCGGCCATTATGCGCCCTCACCCCGTCGGCCGCCACGAGGTCCGGTGTGACGTCCCGCGCAGGGACGGGTCAGCCCTCGACGACCAGCCCGAGCGCGCGGAGGATGCCACCGGCCGCGACCGCGTCGACGCGCAGCCCGCGGACCCGGTTCTCGGTCGGGTCGACCACGTAGCCGGAGGCCCCGACGAGGTCGGCGTCCCGCAGGTCGGTCCCGGCGAACATCGCGCCGACGAGGTCGGACCCGCTGAGGGTCGCGCGCCGCAGGTCCGCGCCGGCGAGGTCGACCTCCCGCATCGAGCAGTCCACGAGCCGCGACCCCACGGCGGCCACGTCCCGGAACGAGCCGAGGTCGAGCCGGCACCGCTCGAGGTCCCACGGCCGCGTCGAGAGCGGTGCGGGCGCCGCCCGGCCCCAGACGACGCCGAGGGCCTTGCACTCGACGAACCGGCAGTCGGTGAAGCGCGAGCCGTCGAGGACGGCCATCGAGAGGTCGCACCCGGTGAAGGTGCAGTCGGTGAAGGTGCAGTCGCGCAGGACGGCCCGCTCGAGCACCGCCCCGGTCAGGCGGCAGCCCTCGAGCTCGGCGCCGGCCAGCACCTCGCCGGGAGCGAGCCCCTCGGTCAGGTCGAGGTCGGCGGCGAAGCCGTCCTCCTGCGCGAGGCGCCCGGCGAGGGAGGGCACGCTCAGTGCCGGTGCTTCTCGGCCAGGGCGCGCAGCTCGGCGACGGCGTCGGCGACGGAGTCCTTGCCGTAGACGGCCGACCCGGCGACGAACACGTCGGCCCCGGCCTCGGCGCACTGCTCGATCGTGCTCGCGGACACGCCTCCGTCGACCTGCACCCAGATCTCGCCACCGCGCCGGCGCACCGCCTCGCGGACCTGGCGGACCTTGGGCATCTGGTCGGCCATGAAGGACTGGCCGCCGAACCCGGGCTCGACGGTCATGACGAGGACCATGTCCACCTCGGCGAGCAGGTCCTCGTAGGGGGCGAAGTCGGTGCCCGGCTTGACCGCGAAGGCGGCGCGGGCGCCGGCGGCGCGGATGGCGCGGGCCGTGGCGACGGGGTCGGTGGCGGCCTCGACGTGGAAGGTCACCGACTGCGCCCCGGCCTCGGCGTACCCCGGCGCCCAGCGGTCCGGGTCCTCGATCATCAGGTGGCAGTCGAGCGGGACCGGCGAGACCTTGAGCAGCGCCTCGACGACCGGCGGGCCGAGGGTGAGGTTGGGGACGAAGTGGTTGTCCATGACGTCGACGTGCGCCCAGTCGGCCGTGGCGATCGCCTCGAGCTCGGACTGGAGGTTGGCGAAGTCGGCCGAGAGGATCGAGGGCGAGATCTGCACGCCCGCCACCCTAGCGAGGTCGTCCGGCGGTCCGGGCGCAGCCGGGCTCAGGCCTCCGGCCGCTTGCGCAGGAGGGCGAGGAACATCGCGTCGGTCCCGTGCACGTGCGGCCACAGCTGCACGTACGGACCGTCGCCGAGCTCGGCCAGCTGCTCGCCGGCGGCGTCGCGCACGAACGGGCGGGCGTCGAGGACCTCGACGTCGTCGCGCTTCTTGAGCACGTCGCCGACGACGAACCGTGTCTCGGCCACGTGCGGGCTGCACGTCGCGTAGGCGACGACCCCGCCGGGCGCGACGGCGTCGAGCGCGGACGCGAGGAGCGAGCGCTGCAGCGGACCGAGGGAGGCGAGGTCGGCCGGCGTGCGCCTCCAGCGCGCCTCGGCCCGGCGGCGCAGCGCACCGAGCCCGGTGCACGGCGCGTCGACGAGCACCTTCGCGTAGGAGGCGGGTTCGTCCTCGCCGATCTCGCGGCCGTCGGCGGTGCGGACCTCGACGGAGCGTCCGGCGTCCTCGGCACGCCGGGTGAGGGCGGCGAGGCTCGAGCGCACGAGGTCGGCCCGGTGCTCGCTGACCTCGACGGCCGTGAGGTCCGCGCCGCGCTGGAGCGCCAGGGCCCCGAGCACGCCGGCCTTGCCACCGGGGCCGGCGCACAGGTCGAGCCAGCGGGCCGGGGCGTCGTCGGGCACGTCGACCGCGGCCAGCGCGAGCGCGAGGTGCTGCGACCCCTCGTCCTGCACCGCGGCCCGACCGTCGCGCACCGCGGCGATGCGGCCCGGGTCCCCGCCGTGGAGCACCGCGCCGATGGGCGAGCCAGGGCTGGCCTCGGCGTCGGCGTCCTCGAGCAGCTCCTCGACGGTCGCGAGCCCGGGGCGCGCGACGAGGTGCACGACCGGCGGGACGTTGTCGGCGGCGAGGAGGGCGTCGAGCTCGGCGTCGACCGTCTCGGGCGTCGCGCGACCGTGCCCGAGGAGGGCGGCGCGCAGGGCCTTGACGACCCACTCGGGGTGCGAGTGGCGCACCGCGAGCGCGGCGCTCCCGCCGTCGCGCGGTGCGACCTCCTCGACCCACTCCTCGAGCGGGCGCTCACCCACCCGGCGCAGGACCGCGTTGACGAGGCCGCCCGCCCCCTGGCTCGCGACACTGCGGGCGAGCCCGACGGTCTGGTCGGCCGCGGCGTGCGGCGCGACGCGCATCCCGAGCATCTGGTGCACGCCGAGGCGCAGGACGTCGAGGACCGCCGGGTCGAGCCGCTCCACCGGGCGACCGGCGGCCACCTCGATCACCTTGTCGTACAGGCCCTGCCAGCGCAGCGTCCCGAACGCCAGCTCGGTCGTGAAGGCGGCGTCGCGCCCCTCGAGCCGGCGACGGCGGAGGATCTGCGGCAGCTCGAGGTTGGCGTAGGCGCCGTCGGCGACCGCCCGCAGGAGGGTGTAGGCGGCGAAGCGGGTGGGCTCGGCGGCGCGGGTGCGCTGCGCGGGGGCGGTCCGGGAGCGCTGCCGCGGCCCGCGGCCGTGGGGGCGGGTGGGTCGGTCGGGCACCGCAGCAGGCTACCGGCGGCCGGTCGGGACAGCGGACGCCGCTCGTCCGCATCCACCCCTAGCGTGGGCCCATGGACACCGTGGACCACGAGGGCCTCGACCTCTCCGGGACGAGCGCGCGGCGCGTCGACCTGAGCGGCACCACCGCCGAGCAGGTCCGCCTGCGAGGGGCGCGGCTGCGCTCCGCCGACCTCTCCGGGATGCTCCTGCGCGACGTCCTGCTCGCCGACGTGCGGGTCCGGGGCGCGTGCGTGGAGGGCCTGGAGGTGAGCGGCGAGATCGGCCGGCTCGTCGTCAACGGGGTCGACGTCGCCCCGCTCGTCGTCGCCGAGCTCGACCGGACCGCACCGGGGCACGCGGACATCCGGCCGACGGACGCCGACGGCTTCCGGCACGCGTGGGACGTCATCGAGGACCTGTGGGCCGGGACGGTCGAGCGGGCCCGCCGTCTCGACCCCGCCCTCCTGCACGAGCGCGTCGACGGCGAGTGGTCGTTCGTCGACACGCTGCGTCATCTCGCGTTCGCGACGGAGTGCTGGCTGCTGCGCGCGGTCCAGGGCGACCCGGCGCCCTGGGACCCGCTCTCCCTGCCCTGGGAGGAGGCTCCGGACACCGACGCGTTCACCGCCGACCGGGACGCCCGGCCCGACCTCGAGGTGGCGCTCGCGCTGCGCACTGACCGTGCCGACCGGGTCCGGGCGCACCTCGCCACACTCGGCGACGACGACCTCGCCCGCGACACCGTGCCCGTCGACGCGCCGGGCTGGCCCGAGCCGAAGGCCTTCCCGGTGCGCGAGTGCCTGCTGACCATCCTCACCGAGGAGTGGTGGCACCGGCGCTACGCCGAGCGCGACCTCGCGGCACTGGAGGCCCGATGACCACCGGGACCACCGACCCGGCGGTCGCGGCCTGGCGCGAGGCGCACGAGCGCGTCTGCGCCCTCGTGCTCGCGTCCGGTGACGAGCGGATGGAGGTCCGCGTCCCCGCCACGCCCGCCTGGAGCGCCCGCGACCTGCTCTCGCACATGGTCGGCCTCGGCGCCGACGTGCTCGACGGCAACGAGCCGGACGACCACGGCGAGGAGTGGACGGCCGCCCAGGTGGAGGCGCGCCGGGGCCGCGACGTCGGCACACTCGTCGACGAGTGGCGTTCCCTCGCACCGGACCTCGTGCAGTGGATGACGGCCCACGGCACGCGGCCGCTCGGTGACGTCGTCATCCACGAGCAGGACCTGCGCGGTGCGCTCGGCGAGCCGGGCGGCCGCTCGGGCGCAGGCGTCGAGATCGTCCTCGACCGGATGCTCGGCCGCGTCGCGCAGGCCGGCGACGGCCTGCCCCCGCTCGGGCTCGACGACGGCACCCGCGTCCGCGTCACGTCCGGGCGACCGGAGGACGCCGCGGTCCTCCTGCGCGCCGACACCGTCGACCTCCTCCGGGCCGTCACCGCGCGCCGGACGGCCGACGAGGTGCGCGCCCTCGTCGTCCAGGGTGACGTCACCCCCTGGCTGCCCGCCCTCGCCGGGCTCGGGCCGCTGCCGGAGCAGCCCCTGCCGGGCGGCTGAGGCCGCCCGGGCCGTCAGCCCAGGCGCTCCCCCGGCGCGATCCGCACGCCGCGGGCCCAGTCGGCGGCGGCCATCGGGCGCTTGCCCTGGGGACGCACCTCGCCGAGCACGACCGGGCCGGAGGCGGTGCCCACGAGGAGGGCGCGCTTGGTGGCGTGCAGCTCGCCGGCCGCGAGCGCCGGGAGGTCCGGCGGCAGGTCGGCGGTGGCGAACGGGCCGATGCCGAGCCGCTCGTCCCGGAAGGTGCTCCAGGCGCCGGGGTTGGGCGTGGCGCCGCGCACCTGGCGGTCGACGAGGTGGGCGGGGAGCGACCAGCGCACCTCGCACTCGGCCACGGTGAGCTTGGGGGCGTGGCTGACGCCGTCGTCGGGCTGGGGCACGCCGCGCAGCGAGCCGTCCTCCAGGCCGTCCATCGTCGCGACGAGCAGCCCGGCGCCGATGCCGGCGAGCCGCTCGAGGAGCGTCCCCGCGGTGTCGGTGGGGCGCACCGGCTCCGTCACCGTCCCCAGCACCGGCCCGGTGTCGAGGCCCTCCTCGATGACGAACGTGCTGGCGCCGGTCACCTCGTCCCCGGCCATGACGGCGCGCTGCACCGGCGCGGCGCCACGCCACGCGGGCAGCAGCGAGAAGTGGAGGTTGACCCAGCCGTGCCGTGGTACGTCGAGCGCGGGCCGGGGCAGGAGCGCGCCGTAGGCCACGACCGGGCAGCAGTCGGGGGCGATCTCGCGCAGCCGGTCGAGGAAGTCGGGGTCTCCGGGGCGCGCCGGGGTCAGCACCTCGAGGCCGTGCTCGAGCGCGACCTCCTTGACCGGTGACGGGTGCAGCGTCCGGCCCCGGCCCGCGCGGGCGTCCGGGCGGGTCACGACGGCGGCCACCTCGTGGCGCGAGGCGAGCAGCGCCCGCAGCGACGGGACGGCGGTGTCGGGGGTTCCGGCGAGGACGAGGCGCACCCGGCGAGTCTAGGAGGGCCGGTGGCGCCGCCGGTCAGCCGGCGGGGTCGCGCGGGTCGACCCGGACGGTGACCGGGTCGGGGTCCTTGCGGGCCGACGCCTTCGCCCGGAGGGCGGAGAGCTCGCTCGTCAGCTCCGGACCGGCACCGGTCGGCACGGTGACGAGGGTGCGCCAGCGCTGCTCGCCGTGCGGCAGCGGACCCAGCACGGTGCCTCCCTCCGGCAGCGTGAGCTCGTCGAGGGCGGCGGCCACGGCGGCCCGGGAGCCGGTCAGGGCCGCGACGCGCGCCGTGGGGGGCAGCGACAGCTCGCGCCGCTCGGCGAGCTCGCGCTCGGCGAACCACGCGGGGTCCCAGCGCACGAGTGCCTCGACCGCGGGGACGGTGACGTGGAGCGGCGCGCCGGCGAGCACGACGCGGCCACCGGCCGCAGCCGGACGCACGAGCGCGGCGGCGGAGCACCACCGGCGCAGCGCCTCCTCGCCGGCGTCGAGCGTGGGCCGGTCGAGCAGGGCCCACGCGTCGAGGAGGAGGGCAGCGGCGTACCCGCCCTCGGCCACCGGCTCCGCGCCGGGCGTCGCGACGACGAGGCGCGGGGTGCCCTCGACCGCGTCGAGCACCGTGCCCGCACCCGAGCGCTCCACGGGGACGCCGGGGAAGGCGCGCCCGAGCTCCTCGGCGGTCCGCCGGGCACCGACGACCGACGAGCGCAGCCGGGTGCCGGAGCAGCTGGGGCAGGAGAAGGCGGTCTCGACGCGACCGCACCAGCGGCACGCCGGCGGACCCTGCGGGCCGGTGAGCCCGAGCGGGCCCGAGCACACCCGGCAGCGGGCGGGGCGACGACAGTCCTGGCACGAGAGCGAGGGCAGGTAGCCGCGCCGTGGCACCTGGACGAGCACCGGCCCCGCCGCGAGCGCCTCCTTCGCGGCCCGCCAGGCCACGCTCGGCAGGTGGGCCGCCGCCACCGCGGGGTCCCGCTCGACGTCGGCGCCCTCCCCGGCGACCCGGACGGCGGGCACGGCATCGCGGACGGCCCGCCGCGGGGCCTCGACGACCGAGAGACGCCCGGACGCGACGAGGTCGGCGACGGCCGCGGAGCGCACGTGGCCGGCGGCGAGCACGGCCGCGCCCTCGCGCGCGGCCCGGGCGAGCAGCACCTCACGGACGTGCGGGTAGGGGGCCCGTGGCTCGTCGAGCAGGTCGTCGCCGTCGTCCCACCAGACGACGAGCCCGAGGTCGGCGACGGGCGCGAAGGCGGCCGCGCGGGTGCCGACGACGACCGGCACGTGGCCGC
The DNA here is from genome assembly GCF_017312765.1 of Phycicoccus sp. DTK01. Taxonomy (NCBI): domain Bacteria; kingdom Bacillati; phylum Actinomycetota; class Actinomycetes; order Micrococcales; family Intrasporangiaceae; genus Phycicoccus; species Phycicoccus sp. DTK01. Next base: position 776,326 of record NZ_BOPU01000001.1, read on the forward strand.
GCAGCGCCTTGAGGAAGGCGGTGTAGCGGGCCTGCGGGCCCTGGTCGGCGGTCAGGCGGGTGTGCCGGCCCGGACCGAGCGCCGCGACGAGCGCGGCCTCCGTCCGCACGACGTCACGGTGGTCCGGCACGACGACGACCGCCCCGCGCCCGCCCTCGACCGTGGCCCGCACCGCCTCGGCGAGCAGCGCCGGCCAGGCCCGCGACGGGTCGGTGGCCGGCAGGGCGAGGACCGCGGCGCCGGGGTCGCCCCCGGAGCGCAGCCGGGCGAGGAACGCGTCCCCCGCCGGGTACGGCGCCCAGGCCCCGGCCGCGGCGTCCGGCAGCGGCGGGTGCTCGGGGGCGTCGGCGGCGAGCGCCTGCTCGGCGCGAGCGTGCCGCGGGGGCACCGCGAGGCGCAGGACGTCGCCGAGGGTGCCGGCGTACCGGCGGGCCACGGCGCGCGCCGCGTCGAGGACGGCCGGGGTGAGGACCGGTTCGGGCGAGACGAGCCTCCGCAGGGGGCTGAGCCGCCCGGTGTGCTCGGCCTCGTCCCGACGCTCGAGGACCCAGCCGTCGAGGTCCTGCCCGGCGAAGCGCACCTTGACCCGCGCCCCGGGGACCGCGCCCTGCGCCATCGACGCGGGGACGACGTACTCGAACGGCCGGTCGAGGTGGGCCAGGCCGGTGTCGACCTGGACGAGCGCGACGGGACGCTCGTCGGCCGGAGGGTCCTCGCCCCGCAGGCGCGGGCGGGCGGGCCGGGCACCGGCGAGGAGGGCCAGCTGCTCCCCCGCCTCGTCCGTCCCGCTCACGGCCCCGAACCTAGCGGAGCCCGCCGACCCCCTCGGGGGCGGCGGGCTCCGGCTGTGGACGAGCGGCCGGTCAGCCGGCCACCGCGCGCTGCAGCGCCTCGACGCGGTCGGTGCGCTCCCAGGTGAAGGCGTTCTCGACGCCCTCGACCGCGGTGCGCCCGAAGTGGCCGTAGGCGGCGGTCGGCTTGTAGATGGGACGGAGCAGGTCGAGGTCCTCGAGGATCGCGAGCGGGCGCAGGTCGAAGACGCGGCGGATCGCGTCCTGGATCTTCTCCACCGGGGCGGTCTCGGTACCGAAGGTCTCGACGTAGAGGCCGACCGGCTGCGCGACGCCGATGGCGTAGGCGACCTGGACCTCGCAGCGGCGGGCCAGGCCCGCGGCGACGACGTTCTTCGCGACCCAGCGGGTGGCGTACGCCGCCGAGCGGTCGACCTTCGACGGGTCCTTGCCCGAGAACGCGCCGCCGCCGTGGCGGGCCATCCCGCCGTAGGTGTCGACGATGATCTTGCGGCCGGTCAGGCCCGCGTCACCCATCGGACCACCGATGACGAACTTGCCGGTGGGGTTGATGTAGGTGCGGTAGGAATCGGTGCGCAGGTCCGTGCCGCCGTCGGCGAGCTCGGCGAGGACCGGCTCGATGACGTGGGTGCGGATGTCGGGCTGCAGCAGGCCCTCGAGGCTGACGTCCTCGGCGTGCTGGGTCGAGAGCACGACGGCGTCGAGCGAGACGGCGGTGTCGCCGTCGTAGGCGATGGTGACCTGGGTCTTGCCGTCGGGGCGCAGGTACGACAGCTCGCCGTCCTTGCGGACCGCCGTGAGGCGCTCGGAGAGCCGGTGCGCGAGGTAGATCGGCAGCGGCATGAGCTCGGGGGTGTCGTCGCACGCGTAGCCGAACATCAGGCCCTGGTCGCCGGCGCCCTGCTTGTCCTTGGGGTCGACGCCGCCGCTGCGGTTCTCGAAGGCGGTGTCGACGCCCTGGGCGATGTCGGGGCTCTGCTGGCCGATCGAGACCTCGACGCCGCACGACGCGCCGTCGAAGCCCTTCGTCGAGCTGTCGTAGCCGATGCCGAGCACCGTCTCGCGCACGATCCCCGGGATCTCGACGTACGCCTCGGTCGTCACCTCGCCGGCGACGTGGACCAGACCGGTCGTCACCATCGTCTCGACGGCGACCCGGCTGTGCGGGTCCTGCTCGAGCATCGCGTCGAGGATGCTGTCGGAGATCTGGTCGCAGATCTTGTCCGGGTGACCCTCGGTGACCGACTCGGACGTGAACAGACGTGCGGACACGCGGCAACTCCTTCGATGGACGGGCGCCCCCGGACCTGAGCGGGCACGCCCGGCCCAAGATACCGGTCCGTGGAACACGACAGCCGCCCGGTCCGTCTCCCCCGGCCGCACGTGGAATCATGGCGCGCGTGTCCGAGGGGATCCACGACGAGCCGGCGCGCGCCGAGAACGACCCCGCCGCGCCAGCGGGGCCGGTCGACGAGGCGCACTCGCTCCTCACGCGCGCCCAGGAGCTGGCCGACCAGCTGCGCGAGGACGCGGGCCGCGAGCTGAGCGAGGCGCGGGCCGAGGCCGCCCGGGTGCGCGCCGAGAGCGACCGCGCCGCGCACGAGCTCGCCGAGCTGACCGCCCGGCTGGAGGACGCCCGCGCCGAGTCCGACCAGCGCCTGGCCGACACCCGCGCCGAGGTCGAGATCCTCCTCGCCGACGCCTCCGACCAGGCCGCCCTGCTGCGCGAGCGGGCGACGAAGGTCAGCGACGAGGCCATCGGTCTCGCCGAGGAGCAGGCCGCCACGCTCGTGCGCGACGCCGAGGAGCGCGCGGCCGCGGTGCTGGAGCGCGCCCGGGCCGAGCACGACACGACGATGGCACGCCTCGCCGACGACGAGCGGGCGCACCAGGAGCGGTGGCAGGACGAGCACGCTCGGCACGCGGCCGAGCTCGAGGCCCTGAGCACCACGACCCACGGCGAGCTGGCCGCCCTGCGCGAGGCGGCGGAGTCGTTCGCGGTCCGTCACCGCGAGGAGGCCGAGACCGAGGTCGCCCGGCGCATCGCGGAGCTGACGACCAGCGAGCGTGGCGCCCGGGTCGAGGCCGAGCTGCTCGTCGAGGACGCGCAGCGGGAGGCCACCCGGCTGGCCGCCGCCGCGGAGGCCGAGGCGGCCTCCGTCGTCGAGGCGGCCGAGCGCCACCTCGCGTGGGCCCAGGGCACCGTGCGCGAGGTCCTCGCGCGGACGGAGGAGGAGCGCGAGCGGCGCACCCGCGAGCACCACGCCGAGATCGTCGAGCGCACCCGCACGCACCGGCAGCGTGTCCAGACCCTGCTCGGCAGCGCGGGGGCGAAGAGCCGCGACCGGCTGGCCGAGGCCGACGCCGCGGCCCGTCGGATGCGCGAGCAGGCCGAGAGCGTGCTCGCCGAGGCTCGCGCCGACGCGGAGCGGACCCGGGAGGCCGCGGCGCGCGAGTCCGAGCGCATCCTCGAGGAGGCGCGCCGGCGCGAGGCGGAGGCCACGCTCCGCGCCCAGCGCCGGGTCGCCGACGCCGAGGAGGGCGCCCGCCGCGTCCGGCACGAGGTCGCCGCCGACGTCGAGCGCATGCAGCGCGAGGCGCACGAGTCGCATCGCGCCGCCCGCGCCGAGATCACCCGGCTCTCGGACGACGCCCGTGCCCGCGCCGACCTGGTCCGCGCCGAGGCGCACGCCGCCGTCGAACGGGCTCGCGCCGAGGTGCATACACTCGCCGCGCGACGTGACGCCATCACCACCCAGCTGAGCCGGCTCACGGGTGTCATCGAGGCGCTGGACGTGCACGACGACGCACCCCCGACCAGCGACGCCCCCACCCCCGAGGCCCCCACCCCCGACGAGGAGTCCGCATGACCCACCCCGAGTTCCCCACCGTCTTCCGCGGCTACGACCCGGTGCAGGTCGACGCCCACCTCGCGGCCCTGCACCAGGCCGTCGACACGGCGCGCCAGGAGTCGGAGTCGGCCCGACAGGAGGCCGCGGAGACGTCGGTGCAGCTGACCAAGGCGCGCCAGGACCACGAGGCGACGGCGGCGCAGCTCGAGGAGCACCGCTCACGGCTCGCTTCGCTCGAGGAGGACGCGCGCAAGGCCTCCAGCCCGACCTTCGCCGACCTCGGCGAGCGCATCGGGACGATGCTCGGGCTCGCCGACGAGGAGGCCGGGGCCATCCGCGCGGCCGCCGCCGCCGACGCCGACGAGGCCCGGCGCGTGGCGACCGAGGAGTCCGCGCTGGCACGGGCCGAGGCCGACCGCTACGCCGAGGAGGTCCGCGGGCGCGCCGACGCCGCCGCGGCCCAGGTGGTGGCGCAGGCGAAGGCCGAGGCCGACGCGATCGTCGACGACGCAGCCCGCGAGGCCGCCGCCCGGCGCGAGGAGGCCGAGGCCTACTACGAGCAGCAGCGGGCCCGCACCGCGCAGCAGGCCGCGGACTTCGAGACGACGCTCGGCGAGCGTCGCGAGGCCGCCGCGGCCGAGTTCAACGCGCAGATCGCCGCACAGGACGACGCCCTGGCCGCCGTGCAGGAGCGCGCCGACCTCCTCGCCCGCGAGGCCGAGGAGGACCACGCCGCCAAGACCGGCGAGGCCGCCCGGGTCCTCGAGGCCGCGCGCGCCGAGGCCGCCGGCCTCGTCCGCACCGCCAAGGAGCAGGCCGACCGCGTCCGCCGCGACTCCGAGCGCGAGCTGGCCGCCGCGACCGCCCGCCGCGACAGCATCACGGCCCAGCTCTCCAACGTCCGCAACATGCTCGCGACGCTGGGCGGCCCGGCGGCCGTCGGGGCGGTCGAGGAGCCCGCGCCCGCACCCGCCGCGGAGCCGGAGCCGGAGCACGAGGAGGTCGCGGTCGACGAGGTCCACGAGACCGAGGCCGACGCGCAGCCCGTCGAGCAGCAGGAGTCGGACGAGGTGCAGCCCGTCGAGGCGCACGACACCGAGACCGGGACCGACGACATCGAGGAGACCGAGCCCGAGGTCGACGAGGAGGTCGAGACGGAGGACGCCACCGAGGCCGACGCGCAGCCCGCGGCGAAGGCTCCCCGCGGCAAGAAGGCCGGCGCCCGCCGCTGACCCGCCCCGTTCGACCCGTCGAGTGAACAGGACACGCCGCGTGCGCACCAGCGCAGGCGGCGTGTCCTGTTCACTCGACGGGTGAGACCGAGGCCGGTGCCGCGGGGCTGCAGACCGACCGGTCAGAGGAGGTCGGTGACGACGTCCCAGACGGCCTGCGCGACAGCGGTCTTCGTGACCGGACCCACGTCGAGGACGGCGTCGCTCCCCCGGCGCAGGACGTGCACGGTGTTGTCGTCCTTGCCGAACGTCACGTCGGCGCCGACCTCGTTGACGACGAGGACGTCGCAGCCCTTGCGGGCGAGCTTGGCGCGCCCGTGCTCGAGCACCGAGGCGCTCTCGTCGCCGGTCTCGGCGGCGAACCCGACGACGACCGGCGCAGCCGCCCCGCCGCGCGCGGCGACGAGGCCGGCGAGGATGTCGGGGTTGCGCACGAGGGTGACGACCGGCGCGGACTCGTCCGCGCTCCCGTCGGCACCGGGCTCGTGCGTCTTCTTGATCTTGTGGTCGGCGTAGCTCGACGGCCGGAAGTCGGCGACGGCCGCGGCCATGACGACGACGTCCGCCTCGGCCGCCTCGGCGCGGACGGCTGCCTCCATCTCGAGGGCCGTCTCGACGCGGACGACCCGCACCCCGGCGGGCGCCTCGAGCGAGGCGGCGGACACCAGGACGACCTCGGCGCCGCGCCCGGCCGCGACGCCGGCGAGGGCGTAGCCCTGCTTGCCGGACGACCGGTTGCCGAGGTAGCGGACGGGGTCGAGCGGCTCGCGGGTACCGCCGGCGGTGACGACGACGCGCCGGCCCGCGAGGTCACCCCGGGGAGCCCGAGCGGCCGCCGCACCGGACGGCGCCGCTCCCCCGGCGCCTCGCGCGAGCTCGCGCGCGCAGACCTCGAAGAGCTGCTCCGGCTCCGGCAGGCGTCCCGGGCCCGTGTCGCGGCCGGTCAGGCGCCCCGAGGCCGGCGGCACGACGTGGACGCCGCGCTCGGTGAGGGTGGCGATGTTCGCCTGCGTCGCCGGGTGCTCGTACATCTCGGTGTGCATGGCCGGGGCCATGACGACCGGGCACCGCGCGGTGAGCAGGACGTTGGTCAGCAGGTCGTCCGCCTGCCCGGTGGCCGCCCGCGCGAGCAGGTCGGCCGTGGCCGGCGCGACCACGACGAGGTCGGCCTCCTGGCCGATCCGCACGTGCGGGACCTCGGTGATGTCGGACCACACGTCGGTGTGGACCGGCTTGCCCGACAGCGCCGCCCACGTCGCCTCACCGACGAAGTGGAGGGCGGAGGCGGTGGGGACGACGGTGACGTCGTGGCCGGCCTCGGAGAGCAGGCGCAGGAGCGAGCACGCCTTGTAGGCGGCGATGCCCCCGGCGACCCCGAGGACGACCTTCACGGGCGTCAGCCCTCGGAGGGCTCGTTGGTGGGCTCGGAGGTGAGCAGGCCCTCGTTGATCTCGCGCAGGGCGATGGAGAGCGGCTTCTCGTGGACCTCGGAGTCGACGAGCGGGCCGACGTACTCGAGGAGGCCCTCCTGGAGCTGGGCGTAGTAGGCGTTGATCTGCCGGGCCCGCTTCGCGGAGTAGAGGACGAGGGCGTACTTGGAGTCGGCCTGCTCGAGGAGCTCGTCGATCGGCGGGTTGGTGATGCCGATGGGGTTCGCCGTGGTTCCGGACACGCGTCAGTCTCGTTTCGTTGCGGGGACAGGGGTTCGCGTCCATGATACGAGGTCCTCGGCCGCGCGCCGAACGTCGTCGTTGACGACGGTGACGTCGAACTCCTCGGCGGCCGCGAGCTCGATGCGCGCGGTGTCGAGGCGGGCCGCCCGCTCCTCCTCGTCCTCGGTGCCCCGGCCCACGAGCCGGCGGACCAGCTCGTCCCAGCTCGGGGGCGCGAGGAAGACGAAGAACGCGTCGGGCATGGACTCGCGCACCTGGCGGGCGCCCTGGAGGTCGATCTCGAGCAGGGCCGGACGACCGGTCGCGAGGACCTCCTCGACCGGTCCGCGGGGTGTGCCGTACTTGGCCCGGCCGTGGACGACGGCCCACTCGAGGAGCTCGCCCTGCTCGACCATCCGGTCGAACTCGTCGTCGGAGACGAAGTGGTAGTGCACGCCCTCGACCTCCCCGGGTCGCGGCCGTCGGGTCGTCGCCGACACCGACAGCCACACCTCGGGGTGGTGCTCCCGGACGTACGCCGCGAGGGTCCCCTTGCCGACTGCGGTGGGACCGGCGAGGACCGTGAGGCGGGAGGGGGTCGTCACTGCCGCCCGAAGCGCTGCAGCAGCGCCGCGACCTGGTTCTGGCCCAGGCCACGGACGCGTCGGCTCTCGCTGATGCCGACCTCCTCCATGATCTGGCGGGCTCGCACCCGGCCGACGCCCGGCATCGACTCGAGGAGGGCGGAGACGCGCATCTTGCCGATGACGTCGTTCACCTTCCCGTCCTCGATGACGCCTCCGAGGGAGGCACCGCCGTGCTTGAGGCGGTTCTTCACCTCGGCACGTTCACGTCGTGAGGCAGCGGCCTTCTCGAGCGCGGCCGCGCGCTGTTCCTGGGTGAGCGGGGGGAGAGCCACGGAATCGGATCCTTGCTGTCACTGCGAGTGCTGGCTGCTCAACACCCGGCTGTACCCGACCGACTCTACCGGTCGCGGGAGCGCTCCCGAGTCAGGGCCGCGCCGCCTCGACGACGGCCGCCAGCTCGGCCGCGGAACGGCGCGCCGCGGCACGCAGCGAGGTGGTGTCGGGACCCGCGCCGAGCACCTCGCGGGAGCTGTTGCCGAGCACCTGGGGCAGCGCGTCGCCGAAGGTCGCGCGCAGCCCCTCGGGGGTGCCGCCCTGGGCGCCCAGGCCCGGGGCGAGCAGCGGCGCGGCCGACCCGGCGAGGTCGAGGCCGAGGGTGTGGGCGGCGTCGCCGACGGTGGCGCCGACGACGAGCCCGACGCTCCCGAGACCTCCGGCGGAGCGCGCGTCGGCGTTGTCGGCGGCGGCTCCCTCGACGACCGACGCGGCGACGGTGCGCCCGTCGACGGCCGCGTGCTGGACGGACGGGCCCTCCGGGTTGGAGGTGAGCGCGAGCACGAACACGCCGCGCCCGGTGGCGGCGGCGAGGTCGAGCGCGGGCCGCAGCGAGCCGTAGCCGAGGAAGGGGCTGACGGTCACCGCGTCGGCACGCACCGGCGAGTCGTCGGAGAGGTAGGCCTGCGCGTAGCCGCCCATCGTCGTGCCGATGTCGCCGCGCTTGGCGTCGAGCAGCGACAGCGTGCCGGCCTCGCGCAGGGCCTCCAGGGTCCGCTCGAGGACGGCGACGCCGCGCGACCCGAACCGCTCGAAGAACGCGGACTGCGGCTTGACGCACGCGACCTGGCCGCCGAAGGCCTCGACGCAGGTCATCGCGAAGCGCTCGAGGCCGTCGACCGTGTCCGGCAGGCCCCAGGCCTCGAGGAGGGCGGCGTGCGGGTCGATGCCGGGGCAGAACGGGCCGTGCTCGTCCATCGCGGTGCGCAGCCGCGTGCCGAAGGGAACCTGGCTCACAGGGCGGCCATCCTCTCGTGGGCGACGCCGACGGCGTCGGCGAAGCGGGTGAAGCCGTGCCGCGCGAGGTGCTCCTCGAGCTCGGTGAGCACGCGGCGCGGCGCGGACGGGTCGTTGAACGTGGCGGTGCCGACCTGCACCGCCGAGGCGCCGGCGGCGACGAGCTCGAGCGCGTCCGCCCCGGTGCGCACTCCCCCGACCCCGATGACCGGTGCTGTCGGGATGGTGCCCGCGCGCATCGCGGCGGTGACCTGCCACACGGCGCGGACGGCGACCGGGCGCACGGCCGGGCCGGAGAGCCCACCGGTGACGCCGGCCAGCTGCGGGCGCAGCAGGTCGGTGTCGATGACGATGCCGAGCAGGGTGTTGATCATCGTCAGGCCGTCGGCGCCGGCGCGCAGCACCGCGTCGGCGATCGCGACGATGTCGGTGACGTCGGGGGTGAGCTTGGCGAATACCGGCACCTCCTCGGGCACGCGGGTGCGGACGATCTGGACGACGCGCTCGGACGAGACCGGGTCGCAGGCGAAGACGAGCCCGCGGTTGGCGACGTTGGGGCAGGAGATGTTCGCCTCGACCCCGACGACGCACGGCCACGCGGGCGAGGCGACGAGGCGCTGGACGACCTCGCCGAACTCCTCGGCGGTGTTGCCCGCGACCGAGACGAGCACCCGGGCGCCCTGCGCGGCGAGCCACGGCAGGTCCTGCTCGCAGAAGGCGTCGATGCCCGGCCCCTGGAGGCCGATCGAGTTGAGCATCCCGGACGAGGTCTCGGCCATCCGCGGCGTCGGCCGGCCGGATCGCGGGTCGCGCATCACGGTCTTGGTGACGAACGCGCCGAGGTCGGAGACCGGGAAGAAGCGGTGCAGCTCCTTGCCGTTGGCGGCGCAGCCGGACGCGGTCATCACCGGGTTGGGCAGGGTGGCGCCGGCGAGCGTCGTGCTCATGTCGACCATCAGTGACCCCCCGGCCTCGGGGCGCCCACCGCGTCCTCGGGCACGCGGGTGATGCCCCCGCCGATGGCGTCCCAGCGCACGAGGTCGCCGCGGAAGACCGGACCCTCGACGCAGGAGCGGACCATCCGGGTCGTGCCGTCGGTGCCGCGCACCGGCATGACGCAGGTCATGCAGACGCCGATGCCGCAGGCCATCGACTCCTCGACGGCCACCTGCGCGACGGCCCCGTGGGCCTGTGCGACCTCGGTGACCGAGCGGAGCATCCCCATCGGGCCGCAGGCGTAGACGACTCCGGCCCCGGTGCGGTCCACGACCTCGCCGAGGACGTCGGAGACCCAGCCCCTGCGCCCGGCCGATCCGTCGTCGGTGGTGACGGTGACGCCGTCGGCGCTGCGCCGCGCCTCGACGACGCCGAAGAGCCGGTCCTCGGACGCCGCGCCGAGGACCATCTCGACGTGGCAGCCGCGCTCGCGCAGGGCCTCGGCGAGCCAGAACAGCGGCGCGGAGCCGTAGCCGCCGCCGACGAGGACGCAGGGCACCGGCTCGGCCGGCAGCGGGAAGGGCCGGCCGAGGGGCGCGACGACGTCGACGGCGTCGTGCGTCGACAGGCCGGTCAGCCACTGCGTGCCCGGGCCGTGCGCGGCGACGACGACGTCGAGGGTGCCGCCGTAGGTGCCCGACGCCTTGACCTTGTGCAGCGAGAAGCAGCGGCGCAGGAGGTTGGCCGACGTCGGGCCGCCGACCGCGAGCGCGACGAACTGGCCGGGCCGGGCGAGCTCGGCGACTCCCGGCGCGACGATCGTCAGGTGGTGGTAGGCCCCGACCCGTCGGTTGGCGACGACCTCGCCGGCGACCTGGACGACCCCGCTCCCGCTCACGCCTGCGCCCCGATCCCGAACAGGTCGAGGGCCGCTGTGTGCTCCTGCAGCGACATGACGTCGAGGTCATCGCGCTGCACGGCCTCGATGGCGAGGACGGCCGCCGACAGCTGCTGCACGGTGGTGACGATCGGCTTGTCCATCGCGGCCGTCGCGGCCCGGATGGCGTAGCCGTCGGCGCGCGTCGTGGCGCTCGGTCCGCTCGGGCTGTTGACGACCATGTCGATCTCGCCCGCGTTGATGAGGTCGACGACCGACTGCTCGTGCTCGCCGCGCTCGGCGTGCTTGCGCACCACGTCGGCCTCGATCCCGTTGCGGTGCAGCACCTCTGCCGTGCCCGAGGTCGACAGGATGCGGAAGCCGAGGTCGACCAGCCGCTTGACCGGGAAGATGATCGCGCGCTTGTCGCGGTTGGCCACGGACACGAACACCGTTCCGCTCGTAGGCAGCCCGCTGAGCGCGCCGAGCTGGCTCTTGGCGAACGCCCGGCCGAAGTCGCGGTCGATGCCCATGACCTCGCCGGTCGAGCGCATCTCCGGGCCGAGCAGGCTGTCGACGACCAGGCCCTCGGCGGTCCGGAACCGCTTGAAGGGCAGGACGGCCTCCTTGACCGACACCGGCGCGCTGGCCGGCATCCGGCCGCCGTCGACGTGGCGGGGCAGGACGCCCTCCTCGCGCAGCTGCGCGATCGAGGCGCCGAGCATGATCCGGGCCGCCGCGTTGGCGAGGGCCACACCGGTCGCCTTGGCGACGAACGGCACCGTGCGCGACGCACGCGGGTTGGCCTCGAGGACGTAGAGGATGTCCTGGGCGAGCGCGAACTGGACGTTCATGAGGCCGCGCACGCCGATGCCCTGGGCCAGCTTGAGGGTCGACTCGCGCACCCGCTCGAGCTCGGTCGCGCCGAGGGTGACCGGCGGCAGCGCGCACGAGGAGTCACCGGAGTGGATGCCGGCCTCCTCGACGTGCTCCATGATCCCGCCGAGGTACATCTCCTCGCCGTCGTAGAGGACGTCGACGTCGATCTCGATCGCGTCGTCGAGGAAGCGGTCGACGAGCACCGGGTGCTCCGGGCTCGCGACGGTCGCGCGCTCGACGTAGCCCGAGAGCGTCTCGTCGTCGTAGACGATCTCCATCCCGCGGCCGCCGAGGACGTACGACGGGCGCACGAGCACCGGGTAGCCGATCTCGCGGGCGATCTCGACGGCCTCGGCCGCGCTGTACGCCGTGCCGTGCTTCGGGGCGGGCAGGTCGGCCTCGTGGAGGACGCGGCCGAACGCCCCGCGGTCCTCGGCGAGGTCGATGGCCTCGGGCGAGGTGCCGACGATCGGCACGCCCGCCTCCTTGAGCGCCTTGGCCAGGCCGAGCGGGGTCTGCCCGCCGAGCTGGACGACGACGCCGGCGACGGGGCCGGCCTGCTGCTCGGCGTGGACGACCTCGAGGACGTCCTCGAGGGTCAGCGGCTCGAAGTAGAGGCGGCTGCTCGTGTCGTAGTCGGTCGAGACCGTCTCGGGGTTGCAGTTGACCATCACGGTGTCGTAGCCGGCGTCGCGCAGGGCGAAGCTCGCGTGGACGCAGGAGTAGTCGAACTCGACACCCTGCCCGATCCGGTTCGGGCCCGAACCGAGGATGAGCACGGCGGGCCGCTCGCGCGGCGTCACCTCGGTCTCCTCGTCGTAGGCGCTGTAGTGGTAAGGCGTCCGGGCGGCGAACTCGGCCGCGCAGGTGTCGACCGTCTTGTAGACCGGGCGCACCCCGAGCGCGTGGCGGACGCCGCGGACGACGGCCTCGGGCATCCGGCGCAGCGACGCGAGCTGGGTGTCGCTGAAGCCGTGGCGCTTCGCGAGGCGCAGCAGCTCGGGGGTCAGCTCCTCGGCGGTCGCGACGTGCTCGGCGACCTCGTTGACGAGCTCGATCTGGTCGAGGAACCACGGGTCGATGCCGGTCGCGTCGTGGACCTCCTCGACCGACAGGCCGCCGCGCAGCGCCTGCTGGACCTGGACGAGGCGGCCGTCGGTGGGCCGGCGCGCCGAGTCGAGCAGCGCGCGGGCCGCCTCGGTCGTCGGCCGCGGGCCGTCCCAGTGGAAGCTGCTGCCGGCCTTCTCGAGCGAGCGCAGCGCCTTCTGCAGCGCCTCCGTGAAGGAGCGCCCGATGGCCATCGCCTCGCCGACCGACTTCATCGTCGTGGTCAGCGTGTCGTCGGCCGCGGGGAACTTCTCGAACGCGAAGCGCGGGCACTTGACGACGACGTAGTCGAGCGTCGGCTCGAAGGAGGCCGGGGTCTCCTGGGTGATGTCGTTGGGCACCTCGTCGAGGGTGTACCCGACGGCCATCCGCGCCGCGATCTTCGCGATCGGGAAGCCGGTGGCCTTGGACGCCAGCGCCGAGGAGCGCGAGACGCGCGGGTTCATCTCGATGACGATGATCCGGCCGTCCTCGGGGTTGACCGCGAACTGGATGTTGCAGCCGCCGGTGTCGACGCCGACCTCGCGGATGACCGCGATGCTGATGTCGCGCAGCCGCTGGTACTCGCGGTCGGTGAGGGTGAGGGCCGGAGCGACGGTGATCGAGTCGCCGGTGTGCACGCCCATCGGGTCGAGGTTCTCGATGGAGCAGACGACGACGACGTTGTCGGCCGTGTCGCGCATCAGCTCGAGCTCGTACTCCTTCCAGCCGAGGATCGACTCCTCGAGGAGCACCTCGGTGACCGGGCTGTACTGCAGGCCCGCGCCACCGATGCGCCGCAGCTCCTCCGGGGTGTGCGCGAAGCCGGAGCCGAGGCCGCCCATCGTGAAGGAGGGGCGGACGACGACGGGGTAGCCGAGGTCGTCGGCGGCGGCCATGAGGTCGTCCATCGTGTGGCAGATGGCCGAGCGGGCCGACTCGGCGCCGCAGCGGTCGACGACGCCCTTGAACTTCTCGCGGTCCTCGCCGAGCTGGATGGCCTCGACGTTGGCGCCGATGAGCGGGCAGCCGTAGCGCTCGAGGACGCCGCGCTCGTGCAGCTCCATCGCGCAGTTGAGCGCGGTCTGGCCACCGAGGGTCGCGAGGACGGCGTCCGGCCGCTCCCTGGCGATGATCTTCTCGACGATCTCGGGGGTGATCGGCTCGATGTAGGTGGCGTCCGCGAACTCCGGGTCGGTCATGATCGTCGCCGGGTTGGAGTTGACGAGGACGACGCGGATGCCCTCGTCGCGCAGCACCCGGCAGGCCTGGGTGCCGGAGTAGTCGAACTCGCACGCCTGCCCGATGACGATCGGGCCGGAGCCGATGACGAGGACGGACTTGATGTCGTCGCGCTTCGGCATCAGGCGCGCACCTCCTGGTTGCTGGTCATGAGATCGCAGAAGCGGTCGAAGAGGTAGGCGGCGTCGTGCGGGCCGGCCGCGGCCTCCGGGTGGTACTGGACGGAGAAGGCGACGAGCCGCCCGTCCCGCCGGACCTCGAGGCCCTCGACGACGTCGTCGTTGAGGCAGACGTGGCTGACGCTCGCCTCGCCGAAGTCGGTGCTCGTCGAGCCCTCGAGCGGGGCGTCGACGGCGAACCCGTGGTTGTGGGCGGTGACCTCGACCTTGCCGGTCGTGCGGTCCATGACCGGCTGGTTGATGCCGCGGTGGCCGTACTTGAGCTTGTACGTGCCGAACCCGAGCGCCTTGCCGAGGATCTGGTTGCCGAAGCAGATGCCGAAGTACGGGATGCCCTCGCGCATCACGCCCCGGAGCAGCTCGGCCTGGACGTCGGCCGTCGCCGGGTCGCCGGGGCCGTTGGAGAAGAACACGCCGTCGGGGCCGGCCGCGCGGACCTCCTCGAGGGTCGCGGTGGCCGGCAGGACGTGCACCTCGATGCCGCGCTCGGCCATCATCCGCGGGGTGTTGGACTTGATGCCGAGGTCGACGGCGGCCACGGTGAACCGCTTCTCCCCCACCGGTGGCACGACGTAGGCCTCCTTGGTGGCGACCTCGGCGGCGAGCGACGCGCCGGTCATCGGCGGCGCCTCGGTGACCCGCTGCAGGAGCTCCGGGCGCGGGCGCGCGGCGAGCTCGCCGGAGAAGATGCCGACCCGCATCGCGCCGCGCTCGCGCAGGTGGCGGGTCAGGGCCCGGGTGTCGACGTCGCAGATGCCGACGACGCCCTGCGCGTCGAGCTCGTCCTCGAGGGTGCGGCGGCTGCGCCAGCTCGAGGGGCGCAGCGCGGGGTCGCGCACGACGTAGCCCGCGACCCAGATGCGGCCCGACTCGTCGTCCTCGTCGTTCCAGCCGGTGTTGCCGACGTGCGGCGCCGTCATGACGACGACCTGGCGGTGGTAGCTCGGGTCGGTGAGCGTCTCCTGGTAGCCGGTCATGCCGGTCGAGAAGACGGCCTCGCCGACGGTCTCGCCGCGGCGGCCGTAGGCGGAGCCGGTGAAGGTGCGCCCGTCCTCGAGGACGAGGACGGCGGGTTCGCGGGTGGTCAGCACGGTGCGGGCTCTCCTTCCCGCGCGGTGACGGCACCGCGCAGGATCGTCGTGTGCACGGCCCCGGTGAGGGTGCGCCCGTGCCACGGGGTGTTGCGGGACAGGGAGTGAGAGGCGTCGCGGTCGACGGTGACCGCTGCCGTGGGGTCGACGAGCACGAGGTTGGCCGGCTCGCCGGGGGCGACGGGTCGACCATGGTCGGCGAGGCGGGCGATGCCCGCCGGCGCCGTCGAGAGGACGCGGGCGAGGTCGGCCATCGACATCCGGCCGGTGGTGACGAGGAGGTCGTGGACGACCGAGAACGCGGTCTCGAGGCCGAGCATCCCGAACGCGGCGTCGACGAACGCGTGCTCCTTGTCGTGCCGCGCGTGCGGGGCGTGGTCGGTGGCGACGGCGTCGATCGTGCCGTCGGCGAGGCCCTCGCGCAGCGCCTCCTGGTCCTCGGTGGGACGCAGCGGCGGGTTGACCTTGTAGACCGGGTCGTAGCCGGTCAGCAGGTCGGTGCCGAGCGCGAGGTGGTGCGGCGCGACCTCGGCGGTCATCCGGATGCCGCGCTCCTTGGCCCAGCGCACGACGTCCAGGCCCTCGGCGGTGCTCACGTGCGCGACGTGGACCCGCCCGCCGGTGTGCCGGGCGAGCATCGCGTCGCGGGCGATGATGCTCGCCTCCGCGACCGGCGGCCACCCCGGCAGGCCGAGGCGCCCGGACAGCTCGCCCTCGTGGCAGCAGGCCTGCGGGCCGGCGAGCGAGGGGTCCTGGCTGTGCTGGCTGACGACCCCGTCGAAGGGCCGCAGGTACTCGAGCGCGCGGCGCATGACGCGGGGGTCGGCGACGCAGCGCCCGTCGTCGGAGAAGACGGTGACCCGGGCACGGCTGCGGTGCATGAGCCCGAGCTCCGCGAGCTCGGCGCCCTCGAGGCCCTTGGTCACGGCTCCGACCGGGACGACGTCGACGAGCCCGCAGTCGCGCCCGAGGCGCTGGACGTGCTCGGCCGCCTCGGCGGTGTCGGTGACCGGGGTCGTGTTGGCCATCGCGAGGACCGCCGTGTACCCGCCGACCGCGGCGGCGCGCGAGCCGGACGCGACGGTCTCGGCGTCCTCGCGGCCGGGCTGGCGCAGGTGGGTGTGCAGGTCGACGAAGCCGGGCAGGAGGGTGAGGCCGTCGGCGTCGTGGCGGGTCAGGCCCTCGGTGTCCTCGACCCGGCCGACCTCGGTGACCGTCCCCTCGCGGACGGCGACGTCGCCGGTCCGCGGCGTGCCGTCGGCGTCGTGCCAGGTGACCCCGGTGATGAGCAGGTCGCTCACGCCGCCACCTCCTCGCCGGCCAGCAGGTGGTAGAGCACGGCCATCCGCACCGCCACCCCCGCCGACACCTGGTCGAGGACGAGGCTGCGGGCCCCGTCGGCGGCGTCGGCGCTGATCTCGAGGCCGCGGTTCATCGGGCCCGGGTGGCAGATGACCGCCTCGGGGTTGGCGTCGGTCAGGGCGCGCAGCCGGTCGCGGGTCAGGCCGAAGCCCACGGTGTACTCCCTCGGGGTCGGGAAGAAGCCGCCGCTCATCCGCTCGCGCTGGACGCGGAGCATCATCACCGCGTCGGGACCGTCGGCGAGCACGGCGTCGAGGTCGTCGGTGAGGTGCAGGCCGTCGCGCTCGGCCCAGGGCCGGATGCCGCTCGGCATGAGCGTCGGCGGCGCGACGAGCGTGACCTCGGCGCCGAGGCGGCGCAGCGTGATCGCGTTGGAGCGGAAGACCCGGCTGTGCGTGAGGTCGCCGACGATCGCGACCCGGCGGCCCTCGAGGCTGCCGAGGCGCTGCTCCATCGTGTAGGCGTCGAGCAGGGCCTGCGTCGGGTGCTCGTGGGTGCCGTCGCCGGCGTTGACGACGCTCGCGTCGACCCACTGCGCCACCTGGTGTGCCGCGCCGCTGGCCATGTGGCGGATGACGACGCAATCGACGCTCATCGCGTCGATCGTCATCACGGTGTCGCGCAGGGACTCGCCCTTGCTCGTCGAGGAGCCCTTGCCGGTGATGTTGATCGTGTCGGCGCTCATCCACTTGCCCGCGATCTCGAAGCTGCTGCGGGTGCGGGTGGAGTCCTCGAAGAAGAGGTTGATGATCGTGCGGCCGCGCAGGGTCGGCAGCTTCTTGACGTCGCGCCGCTGCACGTCGTGCATCTCGGCTGCGGTGGCCAGGAGCATCCGCACGTCGTCGCGGGTGAGGTCCGCGCTGGAGAGCAGGTGCCTCATCGCGCACCTCCCGGGGTCGAGGGGCGGCCGGCGCGCGTCTCGCCGGAGGCGATGGTCACCGAGTCGCCGGCGTCGTCGACCCCGGTGAGCCGCACCATGACCCGCTCGCTGTGGGCCGTCGGCAGGTTCTTGCCGACGTGGTCGGCCCGGATCGGCAGCTCGCGGTGGCCTCGGTCGACGAGCACGGCGAGGCGCACGGCCCGCGGACGGCCGAGGTCGGCGAGGGCGTCGAGCGCCGCACGGATCGTCCGGCCCGAGTAGAGGACGTCGTCGACGAGGACGACGACACGGTCGTCGACGCCGCCCGGCGGGATGCGCGTCGGCATCGGCGCCCGGGTCGGCTGGTGGCGCAGGTCGTCGCGGAACATCGTGATGTCGAGCGCCCCGACCGGGACCTCGACGCCCTCGACCTCCTGGAGGAGGTCCGCGAGGCGCCGCGACAGCTCGACCCCGCGGGTCGGGATGCCGAGCAGCACGAGGTCGTCGGCGCCCTTGTTGCGCTCGACGATCTCGTGGGCGATGCGGCGGAGGGCTCTCGCGACGTCCGGCTCGCTCATCACGGTGCGGGGGGCACCGGGAGCGGCGGCATCGTCTGCGGTGGGCAGCATGTCGTCAGCGCGCACAGGCGCGGACCTCCTTCCCTGCCTCACGGGACAGGTCGTTAAAGGACGTCGAGCGGTCTTGCGGTGGCCACTCTAGCGGCCGACGGCGGACGGGTCGCACTCCGGCCCGCCCCGTGGACGCCGCCGCGCCTAGGGTCGGTGGATGGTCGTCGCCGTCCGCACCGTCGCCCTGCTGTCCGACACGCACGGGGTCCTCCCGGTGCTCGAGGCCGTCCTCGCCGAGCCCGACGTCCGTGCCGCCGACCTCGTCGTCGTGACGGGCGACCTCGTGTCGGGGCCGATGCCCGTCGAGACGCTCGACGCCCTCACCGCGCTCGGCGACCGGGGGCTGCTCGTCCGGGGCAACGCCGACCGCGAGGTCGTCGAGGTCGCGCGCGGTGGCCGCTGCGAGCACCCCGAGTCGGTGTTCGCGGCGGAGGTGCTGCGGCCCGACCAGGTGGAGCTGCTCGCCGGGCTCCCCCACCCCGCGGTCCGGTCGCTCGAGGGGTTCGGCGACGTGCTCTTCTGCCACGGCAGCCCCCGCGACGACGACGAGGTCGTGCTCGTCGACACGCGGCTCGAGCGGTGGGCCGAGGCGTTCGCGGACGTGCCCGAGGCGGTGCGGACCGTCTGCTGCGGGCACACGCACATGCCGTTCGTCCGGCTCGTCGACCGCCGGCTCGTCGTCAACCCCGGCAGCATCGGGATGCCCTACGGTCGGGTCGGCGGGGCGTGGGCCCTGCTGACCGGGGGTCAGGTCTCGCTGCGGCACACCGAGATCGACGTCGACGCCGTGTGCGAGCGCATCGTCGCCGAGTCCGCCTACCCCGACGCGCGGGCGTGGGTCGACGAGTACGTGCGGGGCGAGCACTCCGACGCGGTGGCCCTGACGGTCTTCGGGCCGCGCGACGGCCGCTGACCCGACGGTCGCGGCGGGTGCCGCGGGTGCGGTCAATCAGCCGGAGGTGTGCGGCCGGAAGCCGGAGCAGAGCACGCGCAGGTACGTGATGCGCTCGCCCTCGGTGCGGTAGTACGCCTGCTGCTCGGCCGTGAAGTCCCCGTCGCCGTTGCGCAGCGCCAGCCGGTACGAGACGCGCTCGGTGTCCTCCACGGGCGCGCCGACGGTGACGTCGAGCAGCGCCCGGACCTCGTCGGAGGGCTCGAACCACGCGCCGAACAACACCTCGACGAGCGCCTCCGCGCCGGTGCCCTCCCACGCGCGGCCGGGGGTGAGCCCACGGAAGTCGACGTCGGGGGCGACGAGAGCGCGGACGGTGTCGGGGTCCTTGGCGGCGATCGCCGCGGCCAGCCGCGGCCCGAGCGTGCTCATCCGCACAGTCCAGCACGGTGCGCGGGCCGGCGCCAGCCCTCACGGGCGGCACCCGGCACGGCCGTCATCCGGGTCGTGAGACGCATAACGCATCGCTATGCCTGACCCAACACACTGTGATGCACTGGTGCTGTCTCAGCACCCGCCCGATCCCGAAGGAGGCCCCCGTGACGACCATCGCTCCCCCCACTGCCGGTGCGGCCTCCTGCGCGGTCGACGCCGACGGTCCGGCCGTCGCGGCGGTGGCCGCACGCCAGCCGCTCTTCCCGCCGGCGGACGCCGACACCGAGACCTACCGCGCCTGGCTCGCCGCGTCCCCGTGGCCCGAGGTGGTCTTCGCGAGCGCCGGCGCCCGCTGACCCCCGGGGTGCGAACGCCGCGTCAGCGGCGCTCCATCGCGATCCGCCGACCGTGCCGCGCCAGCCCCTCGCGCTCCTCGGCCGCGAGCATCGGCGCCAGGCGGGCCGGGGGCTCGACCTCCACCCAGCCCCGCCGCGCGTAGAACGGGCCGTTCCACGCGACGTCGGCGTAGGTCATGAGGGTGAGCGTGCCGCCGCCCCGCGCGGCGACCTCGGCGTCGACGGCCGCGAGCAGCGCGGTGCCGTGGCCTCGCCCCTGGTGGTCGGGGTCGACCGAGAGCTGCTCGAGGTGCCACGCGCCCCCGAGGTCGAGGACGTGGGCGAACCCGACGACCGGCGCGCCCGGGGTCTCGTCGTCGGTCGCGACGAGGAGGAACCCCGGCACCCCCGCGCGCTCCTCCCCCGGCGTGGCCGCCGGCCAGCCGAGGTCACCGAAGAGGTCGGTGAACTGCCGGTCGCCGGTGTCCTCGACAGGGCCGAGCAGCGGCAGGTCGGCGGTGGTGGCCGGGCGGACGCTCATCCCCCGACCGTGCCGCCCGCACGGCACTGCGGCAACCGGTTTTCAGGCGAGGGTCGGCTTGACCTCGGCGAGCCGGCCGAGCAGGCCGTTGACGAACCGGGGGCTGTCGTCGGTCGAGAGCTCGGTGGCGAGCCCGACCCACTCGCTGATGGCGACGGCCTCGGGGACGTCCGGCGAGTACAGGACCTCCCACGCGCCGAGCCGCAGGATGCTGCGGTCGACGGCGGGCATCCGCTTCAGGGACCAGCCCTGCGCGTACGTGGTGATGAGCTCGTCGATCGTCTCGCGGCGCTCCGAGACCCCGGTGACGAGGTCGGCGGTCAGCTCGGGCAGCGCGTGCTCGGTGACCGGCGTGGCCAGCCGCTCACGCAGCAGCTCCGCGGCGTCGATGCCCCGCTGCTCGGCCTCGAACAGCAGGTCGAGGGCGCGCTTGCGGGCCTTGGTGCGAGCGGCCACGGGTCAGCTGACCCGGCCGAGGTAGGAGCCGTCGCGGGTGTCGACCTTGATCTTCGTGCCCTGCTCGAGGAAGAGCGGGACCTGGACCTCGGCACCGGTCTCGAGGGTCGCCGGCTTGGTGCCGCCGGTCGAGCGGTCGCCCTGGAGGCCCGGCTCGGTGTAGGTGATCTCGAGGATGACCGAGGCGGGGAGCTCGATGTAGAGGACCGAGCCGTCGTGGCGGGCCACGATCGCGTCCTGGTTCTCGAGGAGGTACTTCGCGGCGTCGCCGACGACCTCGGGGCTCACGGGGAGCTGGTCGTAGGTGTCACCGTCCATGAAGATGAAGTCGGTGCCGTCGTTGTAGAGGTACTGCATCGTGCGCTTGTCGACGTTCGCCGTCTCGACCTTGACACCGGCGTTGAACGTCTTGTCGACGACCTTGCCGGACAGGACGTTCTTCAGCTTCGTCCGCACGAACGCGGGGCCCTTGCCCGGCTTGACGTGCTGGAACTCCACGACGGACCACAGCTGGCCCTCGAGGTTGAGGACGAGGCCGTTCTTGAGGTCGTTGGTCGATGCCACGTGCGGGATCTCTCTCGTGTCTCGGAAGCGGCGCACCACCGTCGGGCGGGCGCGCGTCACCCCGGCGAGGGGTGGGGGATCAGCGATCATCGTACCGTCCCGCGCCCCACCCCCCGGACCACGCCGCCTCCCCCGCAGCGGCCCTTCCCCCCGCGATCTGCGCGGATCCCCCTGCGAGCGCACGCGCACCACCGCAGGTCGCGCGGAGCAGGGGTGTCACGACG
Organism: Phycicoccus sp. DTK01; assembly: GCF_017312765.1. NCBI lineage: Bacteria > Bacillati > Actinomycetota > Actinomycetes > Micrococcales > Intrasporangiaceae > Phycicoccus > Phycicoccus sp. DTK01. Next base: position 797,338 of record NZ_BOPU01000001.1, read on the forward strand.
CGTCGCGGGCGCCGAGGTCGACCCACCGTGGTCGCGCCACGGGACGCACCCCCTGGGCGAGGAGGATCCGCCCGAGCCGTGCCTCCTCGAGCGCATCCGCCCAGACCCACCGGGCCAGGCGCCATCGGCGGCGGATGCGGTCCTCCCGCAGCTTCTCGGCCCACAGCGCGCGCTCGGCCGCGGCGGCGTCGGCGCCCGCCGGGACGGCGTACTTGCGCCGGCCGTCGAACTCGCCGACCACCCCGGGCCACCCGAAGTCACCGAACCCGACGAAGCCCTCGTCGTCCTCCAGCGGGACCTGCAGCGTCGGGCGGGGCAGCCGCAACGTGAACATGCGGGCCCGGGACAGGCTCTCGCCCGGCGACATGGAGCGCCCGTCGGCGAGCTCGGCCACGAGCAGCCCCCGGGGCCGCCCCCACACGCGCGGCGGCACGTCACCGGCCGCTGCGACCAGTGCCTCGGGCGTCGTCATCGCATGGCGCAGGGCGTGGTCCGCAGCCGTGAGCCCCGACTCGAAGGACCGCATCCGGGCGAGGTCGACGACCGTTCGCGCCACCTCGGTGACCCTGAGGCCCTCGCGCAGGACGCCCTCGGTCGGCTGGCCGACGTGGACGCGCACGACGGCCGAGCCGCGCTGCTCGGCCCGGCTCCGCAGCACGGTGACGTGCTGGGGCCAGGCTCCGATGACGGGCAGGCCCCACACCGCCGCGGCGGACTCGAGCGCGTAGACGTTGCGGGCCGGCCGACGCGCCGCGAGGTCGGTGGCGTGCACCAGGGCGGCGTGTCGCTGCTCGGGCGTCAGGCCGCGCCACACCGCCTCGTCGACCCAGGCGCCGTGGCGCACGTGGTGCCAGCCACGGCGACCGGGGTCGATACCCATCGGGCGCAGGTCCGGCGCCCCGCGCAGGAGCGCGGGGTCGAAGGGTGCGGGTGGCGGGTCGCCGAGCATCCCCCGACGGTGGCACGTCGGGAGGGCGTGCCGACGCCGTCATCCACAGGCCCCGCCGACGCCGCTGTGCTCCGGGCGACCTGCGCGGATCCCCCTGCGGTCGCACGCGGACCACCGCAGGTCGCGGGGAGAAGAGGCGTCAGGGGGCGAGGGCGGCGTAGGCCTCGCGCAGGAGGGACTCCGGCGGCCCCTCGAGGCGCACCGGGTGGGCGAGCCCGTCGAGGACGACGAAGCGCAGCCGGGCGCCGCGCGACTTCTTGTCGCGCGCCATGACGGCGAGCAGCTCCTCGAAGGGCGCCGCGTCGTACGTCGTCGGCAGCCCGACGGCCGCCAGCACCGACCGGTGCCGGGCCAGCAGCTCGGACGAGACCGTGCCCGTGCGGTGCCCGAGCTCGGCCGCGAACACCATCCCGATGGCCACCGCCTCGCCGTGGCGGCGCCGGTAGCCCTCGACCTGCTCGACGGCGTGCCCGAGCGTGTGCCCGTAGTTCAGCACCTCCCGCGCGAACGCCTCGCGCAGGTCACCGGCGACGACCTCGGCCTTGACGGCGACCTTGCGGCGCACGAGCTCGTCGAGGACGGGCGCGTCCCAGCGCACCGCGTCCTGCGGCGCGGCCTCGACGAGCTCGAGGATGCGCGGGTCGGCGACGAACCCGCCCTTGAGCACCTCGGCGAGCCCGGCGACGAGGTCGGCCTGCGGCAGCGTCGAGAGGACGTCGAGGTCGCAGACGACACCGGCCGGCGTGTGGAAGGAGCCGACGAGGTTCTTGCCCTCGGCGGTGTTGATGCCCGTCTTGCCGCCGACCGCGGCGTCGACCATGGCGAGCAGCGTCGTCGGGACGTGGACGACCGCCACCCCGCGCAGCCACGTCGCGGCGACGAAGCCGGCGAGGTCGGTGACGGTGCCGCCGCCGACCGCGACGACGGCGTCGGTGCGGGTGAAGGCGTGCTGCCCGAGCACCGCCCAGAGCGACGCGGCGACCTCGGCGGTCTTGGCTCGCTCGGCGTCCGGCACGCTCGCCTCGTGGACGACGAGCCCGGCCGCGCGCAGCGACTCCGCGACCGGCCCCGCGTAGCGGTCCAGCCCCTCCGGACCGACGACGAGGACCTGCCGCGCCCCCTCGGGCACGAGACCCGCCACCCGGTCGAGCACCCCGCGCCCGACGACGACGTCGTGGAGGTCCCCGACGGGGATGACGACCGGCTCGCTCACGCCGGCGCCCCGAGCAGGCCCGCGATCTCGGCGGCCACGTCGTCGGCCGGGCGGCCCGCGGTGTCGACGACGTGCGTCGCGACCCGCTCGTAGACCGGCCGGCGCTCCCCCATCAGCCGCACCCACGAGGCGCGCGGGTTGACGGCGAGCAGCGGCCGCGAACGGTCGAGCCCGATGCGCCTGGCGGCGTCGGCGATCCCGACGTCGAGGAAGACGACGGTGTGGCCGGCGAGCAGGGGCTCGGTCAGCGGGTCGACCGGCGCTCCCCCGCCGAGCGCGACGACGCCGGGCTCCTCGGCGAGCGAGCGCGCGACCTCGGCCCGCTCGAGCTCGCGGAACGCGGGCTCGCCGTCGACGACGAAGATGTCGCCGATGGTCCGACCCTCCGCGGCCTCGACGGCGGCGTCGGTGTCGTGGAACGGGACCCCGAGCAGCGCGGCGAGCGCCTCCCCGGTGGTGGTCTTGCCGCAGCCGGGCGGGCCGACGAGGACGACGCGGGGCATCAGGACTCCCAGGTGCGCATCGACGCGGGGATCGCGTCGAGGTAGGCGCGGTGGTTGCGGGCGGTCTCGGCCACGGAGTCGCCGCCGAACTTCTCGAGGCAGGCCTCGGCGAGGACGAGCGCGACCATCGCCTCGGCGACGACGCCCGCCGCGGGCACGGCGCACACGTCGGAGCGCTGGTGGATGGCGGTCGCGGGCTCGTCGGAGGCGACGTCGACGGTGTCGAGCGCCCGCGGGACGGTGGAGATCGGCTTCATCGCCGCGCGCACCCGCAGGACGCCGCCGACCGACATCCCGCCCTCGGTGCCGCCGGCGCGCAGCGTGCGGCGCCGGATGACGCCGTCGGCGCCGCGCTCCATCTCGTCGTGGGCCTGCGAGCCCCGGCGCGCCGCGGTGCGGAAGCCGTCGCCGACCTCGACGCCCTTGATCGCCTGGATGCCCATGAGGGCCGCGCCGAGCCGGGCGTCGAGGCGCCGGTCCCAGTGCACGTGCGATCCGAGGCCCGGCGGCACCTCGACGGCGACGACCTCGACGACGCCGCCGAGCGTGTCGCCGTCCTTGTGGGCGGCGTCGACCTCGGCGACCATCGCGGCCGAGCCCTCGGCGTCGAAGGCGCGCACCGGGTCGGCGTCGAGCGCGGGCACGTCGTCCGGCCCGGGCAGCGGGGCGTCGTCGCGCACCCCGGCCGCGCCGATCGCGACGGTGTGCGAGAGCAGCCGGATGCCGTACGCCTGCTCGAGGAAGGCCGCGGCGACCGCGCCGAGGGCCACCCGGGCCGCGGTCTCGCGGGCGGAGGCGCGCTCGAGCACCGGGCGGGCGTCGTCGAAGCCGTACTTCTGCATGCCGACGAGGTCGGCGTGCCCGGGGCGCGGCCGGGTCAGGGGCCGGTTGCGGGCGACCTCCTTCTCGGCGTTGACGTCGTCGGAGGCGGCGTAGTCGGCGGCGGCGACCGGGTCGGGGCTCATGACGGTGCGCCACTTCGGCCACTCGGTGTTGCCGATGCGGATGGCGACCGGCGAGCCGAGGGTGCGTCCGAGCCGCAGCCCGCCGAGCACCTCGACCTCGTCCTGCTCGAACTTCTGCCGGGCGCCGCGGCCGTAGCCGAGGCGGCGACGGGCCAGGGCGTCCGCGATGTCGGCGGTCGTCACCTCGACCCCGGCGGGGAGGCCCTCGATGGTCGCGAGGAGGGCGGGTCCGTGGGACTCGCCCGCGGTCAGCCAGCGCAGCATGGCGCCCATCCTGACACGGAGGGGTCAGCCCCCCGCGAGGCCGGTCACGATGCGAGGCGTGAGCACGACCGAGGCCCATGCCCCGAGGCACATGGCCGGCCCGTAGGCGATCGCCGAACCGAGCCCGACCCGCCGCAGGAGCAGCAGCGCCGCGGCGGCCACCCCTCCGACGAGGAAGCCGGCGGCCATCCCGACGACGACGTGCCCGACACCCAGGAAGCCGAGCAGGGCGCCGATGACGGGGGCGAGCCGCACGTCGCCGCCCCCGACTCCGCCGCCCGGCATGATGCCCAGCACCAGGTAGAACCCGCCCATGAGGCCGGCCCCGACGAGGGTGCCCTGCCAGCGCGGGCCGCCCGTCGCGACGACGGCGATGATGAGCAGGACCGCGAGCACGGCCCCGGTCGGCACGACGAGGCCGACGGGCAGGCGGTGCACGTCGAGGTCGATCCAGACCAGGGCCACGGTCAGCCAGGCGAAGAGCAGGAACGGCGGCAGCGCGGCCCAGCCGCCGAGGTCGCCGACCGACCAGACGGCCAGCGCGGCGAGCGCGGCCGTCGACGGGCCGGTCCACCAGGGGTGGCCGGGTGGGTGGGTCGCCTCGTCCTCCGGGATGCGGTAGCCGCCGGTGGCGAGATCGCGCCCCGTGAGGTGGCCGACGACGCCCATGACGAGCGCGGCGAGCGCCGCGACCCCCCAGATCGTCACGCGCGGCCCCCGAGGGCCGCGAGCCCGGCGGCGGCCATCGCCTCGACCGGCGCGGGCCGGCCGGTGAAGAGGGTGAACTGCGCCGCGGCCTGGTGGACGAGCAGGTCGAGCCCGGAGACCACGGTCATCCCGGCCGCCGCGGCGGCCCGGGCGACCGGCGTCGGCCAGCCGGCGTAGACGACGTCGAGCAGGACGCCGCCGTGCTGCGCGGGCACCGTGGCGGCGACGTCCTCGCCCCCGGCCGGCGGGACGGTCGAGACGACGACGTCGTCCTTCGTCGTGACCCACGCGTCGATGGCGGCGACCGACCCGTTGCGGATGCCGATGCCCGCGTCGAGCGCCCACGCGAGCAGGTCTGCGCCCTTGGCCGTGTCACGGGCGCGGACGGTGAGCGTGGTGACGCCGAGGCCGGCCAGGGCCAGCACGACCGAGCGGGCGGTGGCCCCGGCGCCGAGGACGAGCGCGCGTCGCGGCTCGCCCGGGAGGTGCGGGCGCAGCGCCTCGGCCGCACCGGAGACGTCGGTGTTCGTCGCGTCCCAGCCGCCGTCGTCGCGCCGGACGAGGGTGTTCGCGGCGCCGGCCTGCCGCGCCACGTCGGAGACGCTCGACGCCACCTCGAGGGCGGCCTCCTTGAGCGGCATCGTCAGCGACAGCCCGCGCCAGGTGTCGTCGAGCCCGGCGACGAACGCCGGCAGCCCGGCGGCGTCGACCTCGTGCCGCCCGTACTCCCAGTCCTCCAGGCCGCACGCCGCGTACCCGGCCGCGTGGAGCGCGGGCGAGAGGGAGTGTGCGACGGGCGACCCGAGGACCGCGGCCCTCAGCACTGGCCGGGGTTGTCGGAGCACCACTGCTGGAACTCGCGGACGTTGCGCTCGTGCTCGGCCGAGGTGCTCGCGAACTTCGTCTCGCCGGTGCTCGGGTCGACCGTCACGAAGAACACCCAGTCGCCCGGCTCGGGGTTCGCGGCCGCCTCGATGGACGCCGCGCCGGGGTTGCCGATCGGGCCCGGGGGCAGGCCTTGCACCTTGTAGGTGTTGTACGGGCTGTCGGAGGCGCGCTGGGCGTCGGTGGTGCCGGCCTTGCCGCGCTGCTGCGCGAGGTAGTGGACGGTGGAGTCCATCTGGAGCAGGCCGTAGCTCGGCGGGCCGCCCTCGAGTCGGTTGAGCACCACGCGCGCGACCTTGCCGCGGTCGGCGTCGCCGCTCACCTCGCCCTCGACGATCGAGGCGATGACGAGCGTGCGCTCCCAGTCCTTCTCGGCGACCCCGGCGTCCTCGAGCGCCTTCTTCGTGAGCGCGACCATCTGCGTCAGCTGCTCCGTGGCGGACGTGTCGTCGTCGAACTCGTAGCTCGCGGGGAAGAGCCAGCCCTCGACGTTGCCCTTCGCGGCGTCGGGCAGCCCGATCGCCTCGGCGTCCTTCGCGGCCTTCTCGTACTCGGACTCCTTGACCCCCGTCGCCTCGGCGAGCGCCGCGAAGACCTCCTTCTTCCACAGGCCCTCGCGGATCGTCACCCGCTTCGCGGACCGGTTGTCAGGGTCGGCGAGGAAGGTGAAGGCGTCGGCGCCGCGCATCCCCTTGAGCATGACGTAGGTGCCGGGCTGGATGCCGGCCGCGGCCGCCGGGTCGCCCTTGGCCGCCTCAAGGTAGGCGGTCCGGGTCTTGGTGACCCCGGCGTCGCGCAGGGTCGAGGCGATGGTCTCGCCGGTGTCGCCCTGCTTGATGACGACCCGCGTCTCGCCCTCCCCCGGGCCGGCGAAGTCGACGTCGGTCGGCTCGTCGCCGAACAGGCCGCTCACGCCGGGGCCGAGCACGGACCAGGCCCCGTAGGCGGCGCCGCCGATGAGACCGAGGGCGAGGAGGATGGCGAGGATGCGGCGGCCGCGGCGGCGTGGCGGGCGTTGCCGCCCGTGCATCTCGCGGCGCGTGCGGTGGCCCCGCTGCGGGCTCTCCTCGTCACCGAAGATGGTCTCGGTGAAGTCGTGGCTCACGTCGTCGTGCCCTTCGTCCGTGGCTTGCGCCGTCGTCCGCCGACCTGCTCCCCCGCGGGGGCGCCGGTCGACCGCTCGGCGTCGAGCGCGGCCTGGAGGATGAGCACCGCCGCGGCCTGGTCGACCACGGCCCGCTGCCGCCTCCCGGCCACACCGCTCTGCCGGAGCATCCGGTGCGCGTCCACCGTCGTCAGCCGCTCGTCGACGAGCCGCACCGGGACGGGTGCCACGCGCACCGCCAGCACGGAAGCATACGTGCGTGCACGCTCCGCGGCGGGACCCTCGTCCCCCGAGAGCGAGCGCGGGAGCCCGACGACGACCCGGACGGCGGCGTGCTCGGCGACGAGCGAGGCCACCCGTTCGACGTCGTCGTCCCCCGGGGCGGCCGGCGCCTCCGAGGTGCGCGGCACCGTCTCGAGCGGGGTCGCGAGGAGGCCGTCGGGGTCGCTGACGGCGACCCCGACGCGCACCGAGCCGACGTCGACGCCCAGCCGGGCGCCGCGCTCGCTCCCCGCGCCGGGAGCCGGCATCAGCCGGCGATCTCCCCGACGCGCCACTCGACCGCGGCGAGCGCCTCCCCGACCTTGGCCGGGTCCTGCCCGCCGCCCTGGGCGATGTCGTCCTTGCCGCCGCCGCCACCACCGAGCGCCTGCGCCGCGGCGCGGACGAGCTCGCCGGCCCTGACGCCGCGCTCGCGCGCGGCCGGGTTGGTCGCGACGACGACCACGGGCCGGCCCTTGGCGACCCCGGTGATCGCGACGACCGACGGGCGCTCGTCGCCGAGGCGGCCGCGCAGGTCGAGGACCATCGTGCGCACGTCGTCGGCGCCGGCGTCCCCGGCGTCGTGGCCGAGGAAGGTGATGCCGCCGACGTCGCGGGCACGGTCGGTCAGCGAGCCGGCCTGCGCCTGGAGCTGCTCCTTGCGCAGGCGGTCGAGCTCGCGCTCGGCGTCGCGCAGGCGACCCATGAGGCCCGCGACGCGCTCGGCGAGCTCGTCCGGACGTCCGCCGACCTGGCCGGTCAGCTCGGCGACGATGGCGCGCTCCTTCGCGAGGTGGCGCAGCGCGTCCATCCCGACGAAGGCCTCGACCCGGCGCACGCCGGAGCCGACCGACGACTCGCCGGTGAGGGTGAGGGCGCCGATCTGGCTGGAGTGGGCGACGTGGGTGCCACCGCAGAGCTCGCGGCTCCACGGGCCGCCGATCTCGACGACACGGACGTCCTCGTCGTAGGTCTCGCCGAACAGCGCGAGCGCACCGATCTCGCGGGCCCGCGGCAGCGGCATGTACGTGGCCGAGACCGGGAGGTCCTGGCGCAGCGCGAGGTTGGCGACCTCCTCGATCTCGCTGCGGGTCTCGGGCGAGAGCGCCTGCCCCCACGCGAAGTCGAGGCGCAGGTAGCCGGGCTTGTTGTACGAGCCGGACTGCAGCGCCGACGGGCCGAGCACCTGGCGCAGCGCCGCGTGGACGACGTGCGTGCCGGAGTGCGCCTGGCACGCGGCGACCCGCCAGTCGCGGTCGACCTGCGCGAGGACCGACGAGCCGGAGCGCAGCGCCCCGGAGACGACCTCGACGGTGTGCGCGATGAGGCCCTTGACGGGGCGCTGCACGTCGAGGACGCGCAGCTCGAGGCCGTCGGCGGTGATGACGCCCTCGTCGGCGACCTGACCACCGGACTCGGCGTAGAACGGGGTGCGGTCGAGGACGACCTGGGCGCGCGTGCCCGGCTCGACCTCCTCGACCCGCTCGCCGTCGACGACGAGGCCGAGCACGCTCGCCTCGCTCGTCAGCTCCTGGTAGGCCCGGAAGTCGGTGGCGCCGAGCGCCCGCAGGTCGCGCCACACCTCGGTGTTGACGTGCCCGGACTTCTTGGCCTTCGCGTCCGCCTTCGCCCGCTGGCGCTGCTCCTGCATCAGGCGGGTGAAGCCGTCGCGGTCGACCTCGACGCCCTGCTCGGCCGCCATCTCGAGGGTGAGGTCGATCGGGAAGCCGTAGGTGTCGTGGAGCTGGAAGGCCTGGTCGCCCGCGAGCACCGTGCCGCCGGACTCCTTGGTCCGCGCGACCGCGGTGTCGAGGATCGTCGTGCCCGACGCGAGAGTGCGGCGGAACGCCTCCTCCTCGGCGTAGGCGATCTGCGCGATGCGGTCGAACCCGGCCTCGAGCTCGGGGTAGGACTGCTTCATCCGCTCGAGCGAGACCGGCAGCAGCTCGGGCAGGCAGGGGTCCTCGTAGCCGAGCAGTCGCATCGAGCGGACCGAGCGGCGCAGCATCCGCCGCAGGACGTACCCGCGGCCCTCGTTGCCGGGGGTCACGCCGTCGCCGATGAGCATGAGCGAGGAGCGGACGTGGTCGGCGACGACGCGCAGCCGCACGTCGTCGGGGTGGCTCGAGCCCGCCGAGTGGCCGGAGTGCGCGCCGTAGGACTTGCCGGTCATCTCCGCCGCGCGGGCGAGGACCGGGTAGACCTCGTCGATCTCGTACATGTTGTCGACGCCCTGGAGGATGGACGCGATGCGCTCCAGCCCCATCCCGGTGTCGATGTTCTTGCGCGGCAGCGGGCCGCTGACGTCGAAGTCGACCTTGGTGCGGACCTCGGTGAGGTTCTCCTGCATGAAGACGAGGTTCCAGAACTCCATGAACCGGTCCTCGTCGACGGCCGGTCCGCCGTCAGGGCCGTACTCCGCGCCGCGGTCGTAGAAGATCTCGGAGCAGGGGCCGCCCGGGCCGGGGACGCCCATGTGCCAGTAGTTGTCCGCGAGGCCGCGTCGCACGATGCGCTCGAGCGGCACGCCGACCTGCTCGTGCCAGATGCCGAGCGCCTCGTCGTCGCCGTCGAGGACGGTCGGCCAGATGCGCTCGGGGTCCAGGCCGAAGCCGCCGCGGTCCTGCGGGGTCGTGACGAGCTCCCAGGCGAGGGCGATGGCCTTCTCCTTGAAGTAGTCGCCGAAGGAGAAGTTGCCGTTCATCTGGAAGAACGTGCCGTGCCGCGAGGTCTTGCCGACCTCCTCGATGTCCTGGGTGCGCACGCACTTCTGGACGCTCGTCGCGCGGTCGTAGGGCGCGGTCTCCTGGCCGAGGAAGTACGGCTTGAAGGGCACCATGCCGGCGTTGACGAACAGGAGGTTCGGGTCGTCGTGGACGAGCGGCGCCGAGGGGACCACGGTGTGGCCGTTGCGCTCGAAGAAGTCGAGCCAGCGGCGCCGGATCTCGGAGGTTTCCATGTCGGGTTCAGTCCTGGGGGTCGGCCGTGCGCGGGCAGCCTCGATCGTAGGCCGGTGCGCGCACGAGGGGGGTGACGGGCGTGCGGAGGCGGGGGCGGGTGCCCCTAGCGAGCTCGGTCGGCGGGCCCGGCGTCGGCGGCTCGGCGGCCCCGGCCCGCGGGGTCGAGGAGGAGGTCACGCGCCTCCTCGGGGGTGAGCGACCGGCCCTCGCCCTCGCCCCAGCCCGCGTCGACGTCGAGGTCCGGGACGCGCGCGTCGGCCGCGTGGCGGGGCGCGCGGGTGGTGGCGTCCTCGCGGACGGCGGTCTCGACGGCCGCGCGCAGCTGGGCCTCGCGCTCGGTCGCGGACTCGCGGACGGTGGCGACGAACCGGCGCGTGGCCGGGCGGCGCCACAGGACGTACGCCGCGCCCGCGAGCACGGCCAGGCCGACGGCGGTGCGCATCCTCACGAGGACACCTTGCGCAGGCCGCGGACCGCCGTGCGGACGCCGTAGCTGTAGGCCGCGACCTTGATGAGGGGCGAGCCGACGGTCGCGGCGAAGACCGACGTGAGCGCGGACGCGTTGGTCGTCATCGTCGAGACCGAGCTCGTGATGGCGTCGACCCGCGCGAGCTGGTCGTTGGTCAGGCCGACGGTGTCGGTGAGGCTCTTGAGCGTCGGCTGGACGTTCTCGGTCGTCGTGCGCACGCTCTCGCGCGCCTCGTCGAGGATCCGGCCCGCCTTGCCGACGAGCCCGGCGACCCGGACGACGAGGTAGGCGAACGCGAGCGCGGCGACGAGTCCCGCGATCCCTCCGAGCGTGACGTCCATGGCGCCGACCCTACCGGGCGGCCGTGGCGGCCGACGCACCCATTCCCGGGGGCTCAGGCGTGGCGGACGCAGCGGGCGGCCCACGGGCGGGCCTCGAGGCGGGCGGCGGGGATCGGCTCGCCGCAGACCTCGCACGTGCCGTAGGTGCCGTCGGCGACCCGGGCGCGCGCCCGGCGCACCTGGGTGAGCGTGTCGAGCAGCTGCTCCTGGACGGCGACGGCCGAGAGCCGGTCGACCGCGAGCGAGGTGCCGTCGCCGATGCGCTTGCCGAACGAGAGGTTCTCGCCCTCGGGCGGGCTCGCGGTCAGCGTCGCGAGGTCGGCCTCCAGCTGGTCCTCGTGGGCGGCCAGGGTCGCGTCGGTGTCCATCCCCCCACCGTAGGTCAGCGCCCGAGCCGTTCCCGCAGCCAGCGCCAGCGCTCCTGCAGCCGGGCCTCGAAGCCGCGGTCCGTCGGGTGGTAGTAGTCGGCCGCGCCGGCCAGGTCGTCGGGGAGGTACTGCTGGGCGGCGACGCCGTCCGGCTCGTCGTGCGCGTAGACGTACACGGGGGCCTTCGAGCGGCCGGCCGCCTTGGCCGAGGCCTCGGCGATCCGGCTCGCGCCGCCGTAGCCGCTGCCCCGCAGGTGCAGCGGCACCGAGCCACCGCGCCCGGCGCGGACGTCGGCGATGGCGGCGTTGATGCCGCCGTACGCCGCGTTCGACTTCGGCGCGAGGGCGTTGTGGACGACGGCCTGCGCGAGGATGATCCGCGCCTCGGGCATCCCGATCTGCGCGACGGCGTGCATCGCCGCGACGGCGGTCTGCAGGGCGGTCGGGTCGGCCATCCCGACGTCCTCGGACGCCGAGATGACGATGCGCCGGGCGATGAAGCGCGGGTCCTCGCCGGCCTCGAGCATCCGGGCGAGGTAGTGCAGGGCGGCGTCGACGTCGGAGCCGCGCATCGACTTGATGAGCGCCGAGGCGACGTCGTAGTGCTGGTCGCCGGTGCGGTCGTAGCGCACGGCTGCGTGGGCGACCGCCTGCTCGGTGTGCGCGAGCGTGACGACGAGCGGCTCGGGGCGCGCCGCCCCGGGGGCCACGGAGTCGTCGGCCACCCCGGCGGCGGCCTCGAGGAAGGTCAGCGCGCGGCGGGCGTCGCCACCGGCGAGTCGGACGAGGTGCTCGCGGGCGTCGTCGGCGAGCGCGTAGGCGCCGGCGAGGCCGCGCTCGTCCGCGGTGGCGCGGGTGAGGACGTCGGCGACGTCCTCGTCCGTGAGCGACACGAGGGTGACGAGCATCGAGCGCGACAGGAGCGGGGCGATGACCGAGAAGCTCGGGTTCTCGGTCGTCGCGGCGACGAGGACGACCTGGCGGTTCTCGACGCCGGGCAGGAGCGCGTCCTGCTGGGCCTTGGTGAAGCGGTGGATCTCGTCGAGGAACAGGACGGTCTGGCGGCCGTAGAGGTCGCGCGTGCGCTGGGCCTGCTCCATGACCTGGCGGACGTCCTTGACCCCGGCGGTCACGGCGGAGAGCTCGACGAACTCGCGCTCCGAGGCGGTGGCGACGAGGTGCGCGAGGGTCGTCTTGCCGGTGCCGGGCGGACCCCAGAGGATGGCCGACAGCGGGCCGGCCGCGCCGCCGCTGCCCTCGACGAGGCGGCGCAGGGGGCTGCCGGGGCGCAGCACGTCGGCCTGGCCGCGCACCTCGTCGAGGCTGCGCGGGCGCATCCGGACGGCCAGCGGGGGCACGACGGAGGTCGGTGCGCCGTCCGCCGCCTGCGCGGCCGCGCCGAAGAGGTCGGTCCCGTCCTGTGCCACCCCGTGAGGCTAGCGCCGGCGCCCGACGGTCCCCGACGCCCGGTCGGTCAGTAGTAGCCGGTCTCGCCGTCGAGCATCTCGCGCAGCAGGTCGAGGTGGCCGGCGTGCCGGGCCGTCTCCTCGAGCATGTGCTGAACCATCCAGCGCAGCGTGGCGCCCCCGACGGCGTGCAGGGCGGTGCTGCCGGTGTCGTCGAGGTCGTGCGCCGCGATCGCCGCGTCGGAGCGGGCACAGGCGGCCGCGTACCCCGCGAGCAGGGCGGGCAGCGGGCGGCCCGCCACCCGGAACTCGTCGTCCTCCCCGGCGTCGGGGCCGAGGCCCGGCCCGTCGCCCCACTCCCCGAGCAGGACCTCGCGGAACCACAGGTCCTCGACCGCCGTCAGGTGCCCCACGATCCCGGCGACGGTGAGCAGCGGCGAGGACGGCAGGAGGACCCGGTGCGCGTCCGCGTCGGAGAGGCCCTCGCACTTGAGCCGGACGATGCCCCGCTGCAGGTCGAACCACCCGAGCAGCTGGGTGCGCTCGTCGCCGGTCCACGGGGGCCGCTCGCGCGTCGCTGCCATCCCGGCACGCTAGCGCGTAACGGGCATCCGCCCGGTGGCACCGGGCTCTGGCTGCGGGGTGCGGCGCCCGGCGGCCACTGTGTCCTCCCGGGATCCATGCGGTCCGGAAGGAATCCCTTCCACCCGCAACCACACCCTCGCGGGGCAAGGGATCCCTTCCGGTCCGCAACCACACCTTCCCGCGGCAAGGGATCCCTTCCGAGGCGCATGGATCTCGGGAGAGCACCCCTTCCGGTGGGCCGGTCCACCGAGGCCGGCGGCCTGCGTGACGGCGACGGCCCCGCCCGCCCCACCGCTGCGGTCTGCCCGTCCGCGCCGGGCTGACCCGTGTCTCCACGCCCGACCACCCACGGGACCGCCCCGGCTCGCGTGCCATCCTGTGCCGCGTGACCGGCGCGACGTCCCTGACCTCCTACGACGAGCTCCTGGAAGCCTCCGGCCACCACCCGGTCGTCGAGCTCGACGTGGGGCGCGGCGCGCCCGGCCCGTCGTGGGTCGCCCGCGACGAGCGCGGCGGCGTGGCCGTCGCCTTCGCGCGCAACAGCGACCACGGGGTCCCCGGCGCGTCCGTCCTCGGCCCGGCCGCGGCCCTCGCCGCCCTCGTCGCCGACCCTGCGGTCCAGCGCTGGTTCCACGACGGCGGCTTCCGGCACCTCAGCCGTCCCGTCGGCCTCGACGACCTCGTCGAGGCCCACCTGCCCGTCGGCTCGGTCGGCGGCGACTGGGAGTGGATGTGGACCCGTACGGCCCCCGCGCCCGTCGCCGGCGAGGAGCGCGTCCTCCCGCTGACCGAGGCCGCCCGCGACGAGATCGTCGCCCTCCTGCTCGAGGCCAGCCCGCGCACCCACGGCCAGCCGTTCGCCCGCCCCGACCAGGTGTGGCTCGGTGTCCGCGCCGCCGACGGCAGCCTGCTCGCCTGCGGCGGCAGCGAGCCCTCGACCGGCGGCACCCCGACGCTCGCCGGCATCGCGGTCGCCCCCGCCGCCCGCCGACAGGGGCTCGGCGCCGCGGTGACCGCCGCCCTGACCCGCGAGGCCGTCGCCCGCACCGGCGCCTGCGCCCTCGGGATGTTCTCCGACAACGAGGACGCCCGGCGCATCTACCACCGGCTCGGCTTCACGACCGGGATGGCCTGGCGCAGCCGCTGGCGCGAGGGCTCGCTCCCCCGCCTGGCCCGCGACTGACAGCCCGACGCCGCGCGACCGCCCGTGCGCTCGCAGGCCTCGACACCGCAGCATTACCTTGGACGAACTTTCAACACTGCAGGTCAGCGCGCCTAGGGTGGGAGGACATCCCCCGACGGAAGGAACCCCGTGAGCACACTGACCAACGGCTCGGTCGAGATCCACTACGAGGACCACGGTGGTGACGGCCGGCCGGTCGTCCTCATCCACGGCTGGCCCCTGAGCGGGAAGTCCTGGAGCAACCAGGTCCCGGCACTGCGCGACGCCGGCTACCGCGTCGTCACCTACGACCGCCGTGGCTTCGGCGAGTCCGGCAAGCCCGGCGAGGCCTCGTCGTACGACTACGACACCCTCACCTCCGACCTCGACGCGCTGATGACCGAGCTCGACCTGCGCGACGCCAGCCTCGTCGGCTTCTCGATGGGCGGCGGCGAGGTCGCCCGCTACATCGACAACGTCGGTGAGGAGCGGCTGCACAGCGTCGTCTACGCCGCGGCCGTGCCCCCGTGCCTCAAGAAGGACGACGAGCACCCGGACGGCGCCCTGACCGACGACGACGTCCGCGGCATGCAGGAGCAGCTCGCGCAGGACCCCCCGGCGTTCTTCGACGACTTCACGACGAACTTCTTCAGCGCCGGCGGCGAGCTCAAGGTCACCGAGGACGAGCGGCAGGAGGCCATCGCGCTCGCCGCCCAGGCCGACGTCCACGCCGCCGTCCAGTGCATCGCCTCGTGGGTCGAGGACTTCACCGGCGGCCTGCGCAAGAGCACCGTCCCGACCCTCGTCATCCACGGCGACGGCGACGGCATCGTGCCCCTCGAGGTCTCCGGCCAGCGCACCGCCCAGGTCGTCGACGGCGCGGAGCTGCACGTCGTCAGCGACGGCCCGCACGGCATCAACGTCTCGCACAAGGACGAGTTCACCTCGGCTCTGCTGGAGTTCCTCGCCCGCTGACGTCACCCGCCCGGTGGGGCGGAGTGGTCGAGAGAAGAGAACACGCCGTGCGGAGACGACTCCGCACGGCGTGTTCTGCTCCCTCGACGGGTGGTCAGGACTGCTTGGGCGAGACCTCGGGGGCGCCCTGCGGCGCGGCGTCGGTCGTCGGCTTCGCGTCGATGCCGGCCTCCTTGCGCTGCTCCGGCGTGATCGGGGCCGGGGCGTCGGTCAGCGGGTCGTAGCCGCCGCCGGACTTCGGGAACGCGATGACGTCGCGGATGGAGTCGAAACCGCCGAGCAGCATGACGATCCGGTCCCAGCCGAAGGCGATGCCGCCGTGCGGCGGCGCGCCGAACTGGAAGGCGTCGAGGAGGAAGCCGAACTTCTCCTGCGCCTCCTCCTGCGACAGGCCCATGACCTTGAACACGCGCTCCTGGACGTCGCGGCGGTGGATACGGATGGACCCGCCGCCCAGCTCGTTGCCGTTGAGCACCATGTCGTAGGCGTAGGCGAGCGCCGGCCCCGGGTCGGTGTCGAAGGTGTCGAGGAACTCGGCCTTGGGCGAGGTGAAGGCGTGGTGGACGGCCGTCCACGCGCCCGAGCCGACGGCCACGTCGCCCGCGGCGACGGCCTCGGACGCCGGCTCGAAGAGCGGGGCGTCGAGGACCCAGAGGAACTCCCACGCGCCCTCGTCGATGAGCTCGCAGCGCCGGCCGATCTCCAGCCGGGCGGCGCCGAGGAGCGCCCGCGAGGAGCGGGTCGGGCCGGCGGCGAAGAAGACGCAGTCACCGGGCTTGGCCCCGACGTGCTCCGCGAGACCCGCGACCTCGGCCTCCGAGAGGTTCTTGGCCACCGGGCCGCCGAGCGTGCCGTCCTCCTGGATCAGGACGTAGGCGAGGCCGCGCGCACCGCGCTGCTTGGCCCACTCCTGCCACGCGTCGAGCTGCTTGCGCGGCTGGCTCGCGCCGCCGGGCATGACGACCGCGCCGACGTACTCGGCCTGGAAGACCCGGAACGGGGTGTCGGCGAAGTACTCGGTGCACTCGACGAGCTCCTGGCCGAAGCGCAGGTCGGGCTTGTCGGAGCCGAACCGGCGCATCGCCTCGGCGTAGGTCATCCGCGGGAACGGCGTCGGCAGCTCCACGCCGATGAGCTGCCAGATCTCGCGGACCACGGCCTCGCCGAGCTCGAGCACGTCGTCCTGCTCGACGAACGACATCTCGATGTCGAGCTGCGTGAACTCGGGCTGCCGGTCGGCGCGGAAGTCCTCGTCGCGGTAGCAGCGCGCGATCTGGTAGTACCGCTCCATCCCGGCGACCATGAGCAGCTGCTTGAACAGCTGCGGGCTCTGGGGCAGCGCGTACCAGGAGCCGGGCGCGAGGCGGGCCGGCACGAGGAAGTCACGGGCGCCCTCGGGGGTGGAGCGGGTGAGGGTCGGGGTCTCGATCTCGACGAAGTCGCGGGCCTCGAGGACCCGGCGGGCGGCGGCGCTCACCTTGCTGCGCAGGCGGATCGCGTGGCCCGCGGAGTGCGCGCCCGGGCGGCGCAGGTCGAGGTAGCGGTGCCTGAGGCGCGCCTCCTCGCCGACGGTGACGCGCTCGTCGACCTGGAAGGGCAGCGGCGCGCTGGCGTTGAGGACCTCGATCGCCTCGGCGACGACCTCGACCTCGCCGGTCGGGAGGTCCGCGTTGACGTTGCGCTCCTCGCGCGCGGTGACGGTGCCGGTGACCTTGACGACGAACTCGCTGCGCAGGTCGTGGGCCGCCCCGGTGAGCACCTCGTCCCGAGCCACGACCTGGACGACGCCGCTGGCGTCCCGCAGGTCGATGAACGCCACCCCGCCGTGATCGCGCCGCTTCGCCACCCAGCCGGTGAGCGCGACGGTCTGGCCGGTGTGGGCGGCACGCAGGGTGCCGGCCTCGTGGGTGCGGAGCACGGGGGGTCCTTCGGTGTCGGGGTCGGGAGGTGGCCGCTGGACGGCCGACGGCCATCCTACGGAAGGCCCGCTCCCCGCCCGAACCGAGATTCCGGCCCCCACCCGGGGCCGCGGCCCCGTGCGTCAGCCCCGGGAGGGCAGGAGGCACACCTCGTTGCCCGAGGGGTCGGTGAGCACGCGCCAGGGCAGCGGACCCCAGTCGTGCTCGACGAGGGCAGCGCCGAGGTCGAGGGCGCGCTCGACGGCGTCGTCGAGGTGCTCGTCCCCCTCGAGCCGGACGTCGAGGTGCAGCCGGTTCTTCTCCCCCGCGGGCTTGGGCCGCTCCTCGGGACAGATCTCGAGCAGCGGGCCGTGCCCGCTCGGGTGACGCAGAGCGCTCGGAACGACCCCGGCGACGGGGGCCCAGCCCGAGAGCGCGGTCCAGAACCGCAGGTCGCGCTCGACGTCGGCGCTGTCGAGCGGCAGGGCCGCGACCGGGCTCCCGGCGCGATACTCCGGCCGGGACTCCATGACGCAGAACGGGTTTCCCTCGGGGTCGGCGAGCACGACCCACGGCACGTCACCCTGCCCGATGTCGAGGTGCCGGGCGCCGAGCCCGAGGGCGCGCACGACGACCTCGTCCTGCGCGTCGCCGCCGAGCAGGTCGAGGTGCAGGCGCGGGTGGGACGGCGCGGGCTCCGGCACGGTGGTCAGGCAGAGGTCGAGGACCGGCGCCCCCTCCGGCGAGATCCGCACCTCGACGGTGTCGGGCTCGTCGGTGACGCGGCGGCCGCCGAGGAGGGACTCCCAGAAGGCGCCCAGCACGTGCGGGTCGGCCGCGTCGAGGACGACGTTCTCGATCTGCACGCCTCAGGCCCCCGCGTCGACGGGTCCGACGTAGAACCAGCGCCCCGCCCGCTTCTCGAAGCGGCTGCGCTCGTGGACGTCACCGCGCTGCCGCGTGGCGCCCTCGCCGGCGACCCAGCCGGCCCGGAACTCCACGACCCCCGTCGTGTCGTCGGGTGCGCCGTCGACGACGTCGAGCACCTCGAGGCCGACCCAGCGCACCCACGGCTCGGGGTCGACCCGCTCGGGGCGCGTGCGCGGGTGCCACGACCGGAAGAGATGGTCGCCGTCGGCGAGCGCGTACGCCGTGTACCGCGAGCGCATCAGCGCCTCGGCGGTCGGCGCCGGGCGGTTGCCCTCGATGGCCTGGCCGCAGCACTGCGCGAAGCTGGCGCCCTCGGGGCGTCCACCGCACGGGCAGCGCGCGTCGCGGTCGAGCGCCTCGTCGGAGCCGCCCGACACCTTGAGCCAGGCGGCGTTGCCCCGTCCCGCTCCGAAGGTCTCGGCCACGAGCTCATCGTCCCACGCCCCGGTGACTCCCACGAGTCG
Source organism: Phycicoccus sp. DTK01 (assembly GCF_017312765.1). Lineage (NCBI taxonomy): Bacteria > Bacillati > Actinomycetota > Actinomycetes > Micrococcales > Intrasporangiaceae > Phycicoccus > Phycicoccus sp. DTK01. The sequence continues at coordinate 815,749 of NZ_BOPU01000001.1, forward strand.
CCCCGTACCCCGGAGGGTGACCGCTCACACCCCCCGGCGTCGCCCCGGGCTGCGCGCGGGCCACGGCGCGTCGGCGGGGCGCAGGCCCGCCCAGCCGCGGGCGCGCAGGGCCTCGGCGGCGAGCACGGCGATGACGAGCGTCGGGCCGTGCAGCCGGCCGGCGAGCACGCCCTCGACGAGCTCGTCGAGGGGGACGCGGCGCACCGGCATCCCGAGCTCCTCCCCCGTCCGGGCGTGCCGTTCGGCCTCCGGCACCTCGGCGAGGTCGCGGGCGAGGAAGACCCGCACCCCCTCGGAGGACCCCCCGGGCGAGGCCCAGTGGTCGACGAGCGTGGACCAGGAGCGGGCCGTCAGGTCGGCCTCCTCGTGCAGCTCGCGCGCCGCGGTGAGGTGCGGCGCCTCGCCGTCGACGTCGAGCAGGCCCGCCGGGATCTCCCAGCCGAGCGCCCCGACCGGGTGCCGGTACTGCTGGATGACGACCGCCCGGTCCTGCTCGTCGAGCGCGAGGATCGCGACCGCGCCGGTGTGCTCGACGTAGTCACGGACGACGACGCCGCCCTCGCCGAGGTCGACCTCGTCGGTGCGCACGTCCCAGACGCGTCCCTCGAAGGCGAGCCGCGAGCCGAGGACCGGCCGCCGGCCGAGGACGTCCTCGAGCGGCTCAGGCACGCGCGTCGGCCGGCTCGGCGCTGCGCGGCCGCTCGACCTCGACGAGGCGCGACGCGCGCTGCTCCTCGATGGCCGCGCCGACGAGCCCGGCGAACAGCGGGTGCGCGCGGGTCGGCCGCGACTTGAACTCGGGGTGCGCCTGGGTCGAGACGTAGTACGGGTGCACCTCGCGCGGCAGCTCGACGAACTCGACGAGCCCGAGCTCGGGGTGGGTCCCGCTGATGACGAGCCCGGCGTCCTCGAGCTGTGCGCGGTAGCCCTCGTTCACCTCGTAGCGGTGACGGTGGCGCTCGTCGGCGCTCGTGGACCCGTAGGCCTGCGCGACGACCGACCCGGCCTTGAGGTCCGCCCGCTGGCTGCCGAGGCGCATCGTGCCACCGAGGTCGCCGGCGCCCTCGACGAACGCCTTCTGCTCCTCCATCGTCGCGATGACCGGGGCGGGGCTGTCGGGGTCGAACTCGGTCGAGCTCGCGCCGTCGATGCCGGCGACGGAGCGCGCGTACTCGATGACCATGCACTGCAGGCCGAGGCAGATGCCGAGGGTCGGGACCCCGTGGGTGCGCGCCCAGCGCAGGGCGCCGACCTTGCCCTCGATGCCCCGGACGCCGAAGCCGCCCGGCACGAGGACGGCGTCGACCCCGCCGAGCGCGCGCTGCGCCCCCGCGTCGGTCGAGCAGTCGTCGGAGGCGACCCAGCGGATGTTGACCTTGGCGTCGTGGTGGAAGCCGCCGGCGCGGAGGGCCTCGGTCACCGAGAGGTAGGCGTCGGGCAGGTCGATGTACTTGCCGACGAGCGCGACCTCGACCTCGTGCTCGGGGTGGTGCACGCGCTCGAGGAGGGTGTCCCACTGGGTCCAGTCGACGTCGCGGAAGACGAGGCCGAGCCGGCGCACGACGTAGGCGTCGAGGCCCTCGCGGTGCAGCACCTTGGGGATGTCGTAGATGCTCGGGGCGTCGACGGCCGCGGCGACGGCCTCGTTGTCGACGTCGCACATGAGGCTGATCTTGCGCTTGATCGACTCTGGCAGCTCGCGGTCGGCGCGCAGGACGAGCGCGTCGGGCTGGATGCCGACCTGCCGCAGCGCGGCGACGGAGTGCTGGGTCGGCTTGGTCTTCAGCTCCCCGCTCGGCGCGAGGTAGGGCACGAGCGAGACGTGGAGGAAGAAGACGTTGTCGCGGCCGAGGTCGTGGCGCACCTGGCGGGCGGCCTCGAGGAAGGGCAGCGACTCGATGTCGCCGACGGTGCCGCCGATCTCGGTGATGATGACGTCGGGCGCGTCGGCGTCCTCGACACCCGGGGAGCCCGCGGCCTGCGCCCGCATCCGCTCCTTGAGCTCGTTCGTGATGTGCGGGATGACCTGGACGGTGTCGCCGAGGAACTCGCCGCGACGCTCCTTGGTGATGACCCGGTTGTAGACCTGCCCGGTCGTGACGTTCGCGCTGCCCTTGAGGTTGACGTCGAGGAAGCGCTCGTAGTGGCCGATGTCGAGGTCGGTCTCGGCGCCGTCGTCGGTGACGAAGACCTCACCGTGCTGGAACGGGTTCATCGTCCCGGGGTCGACGTTGAGGTAGGGGTCGAGCTTCTGCATCGTCACCCGCAAACCGCGGGCGCGGAGCAGGTGCCCCAGGCTCGAGGCGGTGAGCCCCTTGCCGAGCGAGGAGGCGACGCCTCCGGTCACGAAGATCTGTTTCGTCGTCTGGAGCACCACGGGCTTCAACGATACGTCATGCCGCGCCCACCCCGCGGTAGGTGTCGAGGACGGCGGCCAGCGCGTCGGCGTCGGAGGGCAGGTGGTCGGCCCGTTCGACGGCCTTGGAGCGCAGGTCGTCGCGCACCGCGCCGTGCGTCACGACGTCGCGGATGGCCCGGGAGAGCGAGGTCGCGTCGTCGACGGGGACGAGGACGGCGGCGTCGCCGACGACCGCCCCGGTGCCGCCGGCGTCCGTCGCGACGATGGCCGCGCCGGCGTGCAGGGCCTCCTGGAGCCCGACGGGCTGGCCCTCCCACACCGCGCTGGAGACCACGACGTCGGCGGCGGCGAGCAGGTCCGGCACGTCGCCCCGGCGTCCGAGCAGACGCACGGGCAACGCCTCGGCGTCGATCCGGCGCTGGAGCTCGTCGTGCTGGGGCCCCTCCCCCGCGACGACCGTCACGAGGTCGAGGTCGGTGAGCTCGCGGTGCGCGTCGAGGAGCCGGTGCAGCCCCTTCTGCGGGGCCAGGCGTGCGAGGACGACACCGAGCGAGGTCCGCGCGTCGAGCCCGAGCTCGGCCCGCACGGCGTACCGGTCACGGCGGGCCGGCTGGAACGGCGGCGCCGGGACGACGGCGAGGCCGGTGCGCCGGGCGCCGAGCCGGGCGGCCCGCTGGACGAGGTCGGCCGAGACCCCGAGCACCGCGGCCGACCCGCGCGCGACGACGCGCTCGAGGCCGGCGTAGACGGCCGCGGACAGCCGGCCCGCCGGCGCCGCGTTGTGCAGGGTCGTGACGACGGGGACCCCGCTGCGCGCCGCGGCCAGCACGGCCACGGCGCCGGCGCGCAGGCCGTGGGCGTGGACGACGTCGGCGCCGCGCACCGGCCCGGCGAGGGTCCGGACGGCTGCGGCGTCGCGGGCCGGGTGCGGCCGGTCGGAGAGGTCCAGCTCGACGAGCGTCGCGGACTCCAGGAGCGAGAAGCGGTCGGCGGCCTCGGCGGGCGCCGCGACGACGACCCGGTGGCCGTCGGCCTCGAGCAGCCGGGCGAGGGCGCGCACGTGGGTGCCCACGCCCCCGGCGCTCGTCCCCATGACCAGGAGCACCTTCACGTCGTGTCCTCTCCTCCCCGACGGCGGCGGGCCCGGCCTCGGTCGCGGACGGCCCCCATCGCCCGACGGTCACCGTAGAAGATCGCGAGCAGTCCTGTCATCAGCGCCGCGCCCCCGGCCGCCAGGCCCCAGAGCACGGCGTCGAGCAGCCCGTCGTAGGTCCGGCCACGGGTCACGAGGTCGCCGACGACGAGCGCGAGGGCCAGGGCGACGACGGCGGCGCCGGTGGTGCGGGCGAGGCCCCGGGTCACCTCGGGGGCCCAGCTACGGCGCACGAGGACGACGAGGAGGACCGCCGCGAGGGTCATCCCGAGGGTCGAGGAGAGCCCGACCCACCGCAGGGTCGTCGCGGCCCCGCGGTCCGGGCCGACGAGGACGAGCGGCAGGAGCGCGGCGACCGCCCAGCCGAGCGAGACCGCCATCGCGGCGTCGAGGGGGCGGCCGCGCACGTACAGGGCCCGGGTCAGCAGGGCGGTGAGCCCGAAGCCGACGACCCCGGGCGCGAACGCGGTGAGGCTCGGGGCGAGGGCGGCGAGGGCCTCGGGGCTGGCGCCCTGTGCGCCCTGGCGGGCGTCGAGGACGGTGAAGAAGGCCCCGATGGGCGGCGCGGCGGCGACGAGCATCCCGGCGGCGAGCGCGGTGAGGACCAGGACGGCCCGCAGCGACCGGGCCAGCGTCGCGCTGGAGTCCTCGCCCGCCCCGGTGCTCGTCGCGAGCGCCGGGAAGGCGCTCGTCGCCACGGGCACGGCGAGGACCGCGTACGGGAGGAGGTAGACCGCCTGCGCGTACTGGTAGACCGCGAACGCACCGTCGGTGCCCGAGTGGTTGGCCAGCCACATCGTCACGAGCACCGCGACCTGCTGGGCCCCGAGGGCGAGCACCCCGGCGCCGGCGAGGGCCCGGATGCGGACGGCGTCCTCGCGCTCGAGGCGCAGCCCGGGGCGCCAGCGCCAGCCGGTGGCGAGCGCCGGGACGAGCAGGGGCAGGGAGAGCACGACGACCCCGAGCGTCGTGCCCCAGCCGAGGACGGCGATGGCGTCGTCGCCGACGGCCGAGGGGGCGGTGGCTCCCCCGGTCAGGTGGCCGTACCAGAGGTAGGAGCCGAGGACGACGACCGAGGAGACGAGGGGCGCGAGAGCGGCGGCGAGGAAGCGACGGTGCGCCTGCAGCAGCCCGACGAGGATGATCCCGACGCCGTAGAGCGGCACCTGGACCGAGAAGATGCGCAGCAGCGTCGTCGCGACGTCGTGGGTGCGGGGGTCGTACGCGCGCACGAGCCAGTCGGCCAGCAGCGGGGCCGCGAGCCACAGCAGCGCCCCGAGCGGGACGAGGACGACGAGCGCCCAGCTGAGGAGCACCGACGCGAGCCGGTCGGCGTGCTCGCGCTCCCCCGCCCCGAGCCGGTGGGCGATGAGGGGGACGGCGACGGCGGCGAGCACACCTCCGGCGGCGACCTCGAAGAGGACGTTGGGGATGGCGTTGACGCTCTGGTAGACCGACCCCACGCCCTCGGCCCGCACCGAGCCGGCGAAGACGAGGATCCGGGTGAAGCCGGCGGCCCGGGCCAGGAGGGTGACGGCGGCGATGAGCCCGGCCGCCCCGGCGATGCCGAGGGCCGCGCGCTGGCGGGTCATCGGGCGGGCCGGCCCCACGCGTCGAGCTCGCGCAGGCCCGGCGTGGACTCGATGACGGCGGTGAAGCTGACCCTCTCGGAGGCGAGCGTCGCGGCGACGAGCACCGCGAGGGCGGCGAGCCGTCCACGGCGCCCGCAGCGCTCCAGCAGGGCCGCGCCGACGAGGGCGCCGGCCGCGTTGGCCCCGGTGTCCCCGAGCATCGCGCGACCGGCCAGGTCGGGGCGCACGGTGCCGAGGGAGGCGCCGACGGCGGCGGCCGCCGCGCCGGCGCCGCGCCCGTCGGAGGCCAGGGCGAGCGGCAGCGCCGCGAGGGTCGTCGCCTTGAGGGCGCGCCCGGGGCGCAGGTCGAGCAGGTTGGCGACGTTGGCGGCACCGGCCACGACCGCGCCGCCGACGAGGGTGTCGAGCGCTCCGACGTCGTCGCGGCCCCTGTCGGTCAGCGCGGCCGCGACGAGACCGGTGAGGGCCAGTCCGCCGATCTTGACGGCGCCCGTCGTCAGCTCGCCGCGCGCGGCGGCGCCGAGGTGCCCGCGCAGGCCCTTGGACGAGCCGTCGCCGGCGAGGTCGTCGAGCGCGCCGAAGGCGCCGGCACCGGCGGCCGCGACGACACCCGGGAGGGAGCCGCCCGCGGCGGCGCCGGCCGCACCGGCGAGGACCCAGGCCGGGCCCTCCAGCAGGGTCACGGGGTCACCGGCGTGGTTGGTCCGGGTCCAGCGCGGCGAGCGGACCGCGCGCGTCATCGCGGCGAAGGACGCCGCGCCCGCGGAGGCGCCGACGACCCCGGCCGCGAGCCGGCGGAGCGGGGTCACGAGGTGGCGGCCGACGCGGGGACGGGCGCGTACGCGGCGTCGGTGCCGGCCCCGAGCCCGTACTGGCCCGCGCTGCCACCGTCCTGCTGGACGAGCGCGAACACGACGCTCGCGACGCCGAGAGGCGACCCGGCGTCGTCGACCGAGGAGACCTCGCGGGTCGCGGCCGCGGTGTCGCGCAGGACGGTGAGGACCGGGGTGCCGTCGGCCTGGGCCGCGAGGTCGTCGGCGACGACGACGCCGCGTGAGCGGGCGTCGAGCGCCGAGGCGAGGGCGACCCACTGCTGCGCGGTCGCGGTGCGGGCCGAGGAGTCGCCGTCGGAGACCGTGCCCGAGACAACGACGACGAGGTCGGCCCGCGAGAAGGACTCGGCGTCGAGCGAGACGAGCCCGGCGTCGGCGAGCGCCTGGAGCCCGGTGCGGGCGGTGCTGTCGTCGGGGCCGTCGTCCCCCGCCGGCGCCGTGCGGGCCAGCAGGGTCGCGAGCAGGAGGTCGCGGGGCGCGGCGGAGCCGGCCGAGGTGTCGACGCCGGTGCTCGTGGCGACCTGCCCGACGACCTCGTCGCGCGCGGCCACCGTCTTGGCGTTGGTGCTCACCCAGTCCTCGGTGACCGTCGTCGTCGACGTGACGCGCGAGCCCGCGGTGCCGAGGGCGGCGGTGACGGACTCGCTGACGGCGGCGTCCGAGCCGGGCATGACGACGACGGCGACGGTGCGGTCGCGCAGCGCACCCCCGTAGACCCGCCCGGAGACGGCGTCGAGGAAGGAGTCGCGCGCCTCGGTGCCGGCGCGGGCGGTCGTCAGCTGCTCGTTGAGGTCGGCCTTGTCGGTGCGCAGACCGGCGATCTCGTTCTGCAGCGTCGAGCCGATCTCGCCCTGGAGCGGGCCGGCGCCGAGCACGATCCCCACCGCCAGGGCGAGGAAGATCGAGACGATCGAGACGATGTGGTAGCGGAAGTCGATCACCCGAGCACTCCTCCGAGGGCGGTCCACAGGTCGTCGACCTTCGCGGCGAGGACCTGGAGCAGCGCGCGTCCACCGGTGGTGGACCACAGCGCCGCGCCGAGCGCGAAGACGGCGACGCACAACATGAGCACGATGCTCGGCGACGAGATGCGTGCGCGGTACAGGCGGCTCACGCCCTTGGCGTCGACGAGCTTGCCGCCGACGCGCAGGCGCGTGAGGAACGTGCTGGCCATCCCCGAGCGGCCCTTGTCGAGGAACTCGACGAGGGTGACGTGGGTGCCGACGGCGACGATGAGCTCGGCGCCCTTGTCGTCGGCGAGGAGCATCGCGACGTCCTCGCTCGTGCCGGTGGCGGGGAAGACGACGGGGTCGACGCCGAGCGCGCGCACCCGCTCGACCCCGGGGGCGTTGCCGTCGCGGTAGGCGTGGACGACGATCTCGGCGCCGCTGGTCAGGGCGCCGTCGGAGACCGAGTCCATGTCGCCGACGATCATGTCGGGGGTGTGCCGGGCCTCGATGAGCGCGTCGGCGCCGCCGTCGACGCCGATGAGGACCGGCTTGTACTCGCGGATGTAGGACCTCAGCATCTCGAGGTCCTCCTTGTAGTGGTAGCCGCGCACGACGATGAGCGCGTGCCGGCCGTCGAGGTCGGTGCGCACGTCCGGGACACCGACCCCGTCGAAGAGGAGCTCACGCTCCTTGCGCAGGTAGTCCATCGTGTTCTCGGCGAAGGCCTCGATCTCGGCCGAGAGGCCGGCGCGCGCGGCGGTCATCGCCTCCTGCACCGCGTCCGAGGTGAGGAGCACGCCGTCCCCGACGGGTTCGCCGTCCGCGAGCAGGCGTCCGTCCTCGAGGCGCAGCGACGTGCCGTCCTTGATGGCCATGACGTCGGGGCCGGCGGCGTCCAGGAGCGGGATGCCCGCCTCGACGAGGATCTCCGGGCCGAGGTTCGGGTAGCGCCCCGAGATCGAGGAGGCGGCGTTGACGACCGCGACGGGGCGGCACGCGACGAGCGCCTCGGCGCTGACGCGGTCGATGTCCTCGTGGTCGATGACGGCGACGTCGCCCGGCTTGAGCCGCTTCGTGAGGTTCTTCGTGCGCCGGTCGACGCGCGCGGGGCCGGATCCCTCGGTGGGGTCCCGGTCGCGGCGGCTCGTCAGGCGGATGGACATCTGCACCATCGTGCCAGATGCGTTCAGGCGCGAGCGCGCGCCATCAGGTCGCGCGCGTGCTCGAGGGCTGCGTCGGTGCCGGAGCCCCCGAGCATCCGCGCGAGCTCCGCGACGCGGTCCTCCCCCTCGACGGCGTGGACCATGCTGCGGGTCACGTGCCCGTCGACGGACTTCTCGACGACGAGGTGGCGGTCGGCGTGGGCGGCGACCTGCGCGAGGTGGGTGACGACGACGACCTGGGCGTGCCGGGCGAGGGCGGCCAGCCGTGCGCCGACGTCGAGCGCCGCGCGTCCGCCCACGCCGGCGTCGACCTCGTCGAAGACGAAGGTCGGCACGGAGGTGCCGGCGTCGGCGGTCGCGACCTCGAGGGCGAGCATGACCCGCGAGAGCTCACCGCCCGAGGCGGCCTTGGTGACCGAGCGCGGGGTCGTGCCCGGCCCGGCGGCCAGGCGCACCTCGACGGTGTCGCGCCCGTCGGCGCCGAAGCGCCCGGAGTCCTCGACGGCGACGGTGACGGTGGCCGAGCCCATCGCGAGGTGAGCGAGCTCGGCGGTGATGCGGGTGCCGAGCGCCTCCGCGGCGCTGCGGCGGGCGGCCGAGAGTGCCTCGGCCGCGTCCGCGCGCCGGGTGGTGAGGTCCTCGAGCCGGGCCGCGAGCTCCTCGATGCGGTCGCCGGTGCCCTCGAGATCGGCGACCCGGACCGCGGCGCGTCCACCCCAGGCGATGACGTCGTCGACGCCGGGGCCGTAGAGGCGGGTCAGCTCGGTGAGGGCGGCGCGCCGCTGCTGCACCTGCTCGAGGCGGGCGGGGTCGACGTCGGCGTCCGCGAGGTAGGCCCCGAGGTCGGCGGCGACGTCGGCCGCGAGGTAGCGCAGCTCGTCGACCCGGGCACCGAGCGCGGCGAGGGCGGGGTCGGCCGCCGACGCGTGGGCGATGCGCGCCGACGCCGCACCGAGCGCCTCGAGGACGGCCGGCGTCTCGAGGGCGGTGTCGCTCTCGCCGCTGAGGATCTCGTGGGCGGCGCCCGCCGCGTCGCGCAGCTCCTCGGCATGGCCGAGCCGCTCGGACTCGGCGCGCAGGTCGTCGTCCTCGCCCGGCTGCGGGTCGAGGGCCTCGATGCGCTCGAGCCCGACGCGCAGCGACTCCGCCTCGCGGGCGCGCTCCTCGGCGGCCGTCCGCAGGGCGGCGAGCTCGGCCTCGACGGCGACGAGCTGGGTGTGCGCCTCGCGGTAGGTGGCGAGGGCGGCGGCGACCGTGTCGCCACCGAACGCGTCGAGGACCTCGCGGTGCTCGTCGGCCCGGCGCAGCCGCCACTGGTCGGCCTGCCCGTGGACGGCCACGAGGTGCTCGGCGAGGTCGCCGAGCACACCGACCGGCGCGGCCCGTCCTCCGACGTGGGCGCGGGAGCGCCCGTCGGCCTGGACGGTGCGGACGAGGACGAGCCCGTCCGCGACGTCGGCGCCCGCCTCCGCGGCCCGCACCATCGCGGGATGCGCCGCGGGCAGGTCGACGACGCCCTCGACGACGGTGCGGTCGGTGCCGGTCCGCACGAGCCCGGAGTCGCCGCGGCCGCCGAGGAGGAGGCCGAGGCCGGTGACGACCATCGTCTTGCCGGCGCCGGTCTCGCCGGTCAGCACGGTGAGGCCGGGGTGCAGCGGCAGCACGGCGTCGTCGATGACGCCGAGGTCGCGGATGCGGATCTCCTCGATCACCGGTCGGTGCCCTCGGTCGCCTGGCGCTGACGGGCCGCGCCGCGCCAGCCGTGGACGGGCAGCGCGAACTTCTCGACGAGCCGGTCGGTGAAGGCGCCGGCGCCCAGGCGGGCGAGGCGCACCGGCTGCTCGGAGCGCTGGACCTCGACCTGCGCGCCGGGCGGCAGGGAGACGGCGCGGCGGCCGTCGCACCACAGCACGGCGGCGGCGTCGGAGTCGGCGAGCAGCTGCACCGCGAGGTGCGAGCGGGGACCGACGACGACGGGGCGGGCGAAGAGGGCGTGCGCACTGATGGGGACGAGCAGCAGCGCCTCGACGTCGGGCCAGACGACCGGGCCGCCGGCCGAGAACGCGTACGCGGTGGAGCCGGTCGGGGTGGCGACGACCACGCCGTCGCAGCCCCACGTCGACAGGGGCCGCCCGTCGATCTCGACGGTCAGCTCGAGCATCCGCTCGCGGGCGGCCTTCTCGACCGAGACGTCGTTGAGGGCCCACGACGAGAACACGGTCGCACCGTCGCGCCGGACGGTGACCTCGAGGGTGAGTCGCTCCTCGACGGTGTAGTCGCGGGCGCAGATGCGCTCGACCGTCGCGTCGAGGTCGTCGCGCTCGGCCTCGGCGAGGAAGCCGACGTGGCCGAGGTTGACCCCGAGCAGCGGGACGCCCGAGCCGCGGGAGAGCTCGGCGCCGCGCAGGATCGTGCCGTCGCCACCGAGCACGCAGACGAGCTCGCAGCCGATGTCGGGCTCGTCCTCGGGGATGGCGCCGACGCCCTCGACCCGCGACAGCGGCGTACCCACGAGGTCGGACTCCGGTGCGCAGACACCGATCCCGGCGGACAGCAGGCGCGTCGCGACGGCGGCCGCGAGCTCCTGGGCGTCGGCGCGGGACGCGTGCGTCACGAGGAGGACACGTCGGGTCGGACCGGTCATCGTCAGCCTCCGCCCTGCTCGGTCAGCGCCCGCACGCTCGCGCGGACCTCCTCGAGGCTCATTGTGTCCGACGGGTCCGACCGCGCCCACAGGAGGTACTCGACGTTGCCCGTGCTGCCCGCGATCGGGCTCGGGGCGATGGCCCGGGTGTGCAGCCCGACCCCGAGGAACGCTCCATGGACCGCCTCGATCGCGACGGCCCGGTCGGCGGGCGACGTGACGAGGCCGCCGCGCCCGAGCTTGGCCCGACCCACCTCGAACTGGGGCTTGACGAGGACGACGACGTCGCCGTCGTCGGTCACGAGGCCGGCGAGCTCGGCGGCGACGAGGGTGAGCGAGATGAAGGAGAGGTCGGCGACGACGAGGTCCGCGCGGCCCCCGACGGCGTCCGCGGTGAGGCCGCGCACGCTCGTGCCCGACCGGTCCTCGACGCGGGCGTCGTCCGCGAGCTCCGCGACGAGCTGCCCGTGCCCGACGTCGACCGCGACGACGTGCGCGGCGCCGTGCGCGAGGAGCACCTGGGTGAAGCCCCCCGTCGACGCCCCGACGTCGAGGCAGCGCGCTCCGTCGGCGGTCAGCCCGTGCGGGCCCCAGAGCGAGAGGGCCGCGAGCAGCTTGTGCGCCGCCCGCCCCACCCAGCGGGGGGCCGCGGCGTCGACCTCGAGCGCGGTCTCGGGCTCGACGGGGGTCGAAGGCTTGCGGGCCGGCTCGCCGTCGACCCGCACGAGGCCGTCGGCGACGAGGTCACGGGCCTCCCCGCGCGAGCGGGCCAGGCCGCGCCGGACGAGCTCGGCGTCGAGTCGCGCGATGTCAGCCGCCCAGGTCGCCGAGGCGCTGGCGCAGCGTGCGCTGGACCTCCTCGCCGGCCGCGAGCCGGCCGTCGAGGTCGTCGGCCGGGACCGCGGCGAGGTCGCGCAGCGTCGCGTCGATGGCCGGGTCCCCGGTCTCGGGGGCCTCGGTCAGCGGGGCAGGGGTCTGCTCGCTCACGCAGAGCCTCCCGCCGTCTTCGTGGCCGTGGTCTTCTTCGCCGAGGACTTCGTGGCCGTGGACTTCTTCGCCGAGGACTTCTTCGCCGGGGCCGTGGACCTCTTCGCCGGGGCCGTGGACCTCTTCGCCGGGGCCGACGTCTTCGTGGCCGTCGACTTCCTCGTCGTGGACCTCTTCGCCGGGGCCGACGTCTTCGTGGCCGTCGACTTCTTCGTCGTGGACCTCTTCGCCGGGGCCGACGTCTTCGTCGCCGTCGACTTCTTCGTCGTGGACTTCTTCGCCGGGGACTTCTTCGCCGGGGTCGAGGTCTTCGTGGCCGTCGACGTCTTCGCGGCGGCCGAGGCCCTCTTCGCCGACGCCTTCTTCGCCGTGGTCTTCTGCGCCGTGGTCCTCTTCGCGGGGGCCGACGACGCCGGCTTGCTCGAGGTAGCCGCGCGCCGGGTGCGCGGCGGCGCCGGGCGGGCCGGCCGGGCGGACGTCACCGGCGGCGCGGCGAGGGCGGGCTCGGCCGTCTCGACGAGGCCGGCACCCGGCAGGCCCGAGCGCATCCCCGCCGAGCGCGCGAGCTCGTCGACCCGGGCGGCGAGGCCGGCGACGGTGGCCGCGAGCCCCTGGACCTCGCCGAGCACCCGGCCGAGGTCGACCCGCTCGACCGCCGACTCGACCTCGCGCTGGACGAGGCCGACCATCTGGGCGCGGTTCTGCTCGGCCGCGGACAGCAGGTCGCCGGCGAGCTTCTCGGCCTGCTTGGCGACCTTGGACTTCGAGCCGGCGGACCCGGCGAGCACGACGATCTCGTGGGCCGCCTCGACGGCGCGGGCGCGCGTCATCTCACCGAGCCCGGAGGCGAGCTCGACGTAGGCGCGGACGGAGCGCTTGGCCATGGGGTCCTCCTGGTGTCGTGCGGCGGGTCGGCCGCGGGAGCCCCACGCTACCGGTCGGCCATCCGCTCCAGCAGGTGACGGGCCACGTCGGCCAGGCCCTCGGCACGAGCGGCGTCCCCGGCGTCGTGCGCCTCGTGCACCGCACGGACGGCGTCGGCCAGCGCGTCGAGGGAGGTCTCGCCGTCCTCCGGCGCGTCGTGCAGCCACCGCAGGTCCGGTGCCACCCAGGTTGGGCGGCGGGAGGCGGGCGCCGCGAGCACGGCGTCGAGGTCGTCGACGCCGGTCAGCACGAGCAGCGACTCGGCCCCGGCGCTGACGGCGCCCTCGATGTCGGTGTCGAGGCGGTCCCCCACGGCGAGCACCTGCGGGGCCTCGAGCCCGAGGCGGCGCGCGGCGAGGAGGTACAGCGGCGGCCGGGGCTTGCCGGCGACGTCGTCCGGCTCGTGACCCACCGCGCGGGCGACGGCGCCGACGAGCGAGCCGTTGCCGGGAGCGACGCCCCGGTCGGTCGGCAGCGTGGCGTCGGTGTTGGTGGCGACCCAGCGGGCGCCGTCCTCGACGGCGTAGGCGGCTTCGGCGAGGTCTGCGGCGGTGACGTCAGGACCGTAGCCCTGCACGACGGCGGCGACGGCGCCCTCGCCCACCCGCCGGACCGCGGTGAAGCCGGCCTCGCCGAGCGCGTCGGCGACGCCGGCGCCCCCGACGGCCAGCACACGCGCCCCTGGCCGGGTACCCGCCTCGCCCAGCAGCCAGGCCGCGGCCTGGCTGCTCGTCACGACGTCCTCGGGCGCGCACTCCAGACCCAGGTCCGTCAGGTGTTGGGCGACGTCCGCGGGACGGCGGGAGGCGTTGTTCGTCGCGTAGACGACGGGACGGTCGAGGGCCGACAGCGCCTCGACCGCGTGCGGCACGGCGCTGGGGCCTCGGTAGACCACGCCGTCGAGGTCGCAGACCAGCGCGCGGTAGCGCGCGGCCAGCGTGCTCACGCGGGGGGCTCCGGCGCGAGCTCCTCGTCGTCTCCGAAGTCCTCGAGGACGACGCCGTCGAGCTCCTCGAGCCGCTCGACGGCGTCGGTCTCGAGGTCGGTGTCGGCGTCGACGACCTTGTGGAACCACTCACGGGCCTCGTCGGTGCGACCGAGGGCCAGCAGCGTGTCGGCGTAGGCGTACTGCAGACGGTGCGCACCGGCCTTGCGACCCTGCGTGAGCGCCGGCACCTGGAGTGCGAGGAGCGCCGCGTCGAGCTGACCGAGGTCGCGCCGGATGCCCGACACGACGATGGCCAGCTCCAGCCGCTCCGCGGCGGTGAGGGTCTTGGCCTCGGGGGACGACGCGAGCTCCAGAGCGCGGTCGTGCCGTCCGAGCCCTCGCTCGCAGTCGACCATGAGCGGCAGGAGGTGGGAGGACCCGCTGAGGCGACGGACCGTGCGGAACTCGGTGAGGGCCCGGGCGAAGTCGCCGGTCCGGTAGGCGACCATGCCGAGCGCCTCGCGCGCGGCGGGCACGCGGCCGGCGCGGCGGACCGCGGTCTCGGCGTGGGCCATCGCAGCGTCGATCTCGTCGGCCTCGAGCATGACGGCGACCATGACGAGGTGCTTCGCGACGCCGTCGGCGTTCTCCTTGGAGAGGGTGCGCAGCTGCTGGTGCACGCTGCGGTCGATCTCCTTGCCGGTCACCTCGTCGGGGATCCGCGGCTCGGGCAGGCGGGGGCTCTTCGGCGCGAGCCGGCTACCGCCACGCTCCTGGCCGTCGGCCGGGCGGGCGCCGCTGCCGGCACCCCGCCGGGGGTCGCCACCACCGCTGCGCGGCGGGGCTCCTGCTCCACCGCGTGCGCCCTGTCCGCGCGGACCACCACCCTGACCGCGTCCGCCACCGCTCGCGCCCCGACGGGGGCCGTGGCCTCCGCTCGAGGGGCGGCGGTCGCTGCCGCCTCGGTCGGAGCGGGACGCTCCCCCACGGCGCTGGTCGTCGTCGGACACCTGGTGGTCCTCTCGGTCGTCGGATGCCGGCAGGCGGCGCGCCAGTCTATCGACGCCACCGCGCGGGCTCGGAGAATGTCCTCCGGGACATGCTCTCTCGGACAATGAGAAAGGGCCCACCAAGTGTGTTGGTGGGCCCTTTCTGGAATGGTTGTCCGGCTGCGTCCTACTCTCCCACACCGTCACCAGTGCAGTACCATCGGCGCTGAAGGGCTTAGCTTCCGGGTTCGGAATGGAGCCGGGCGTTTCCCCTTCGCTATGACAGCCGAAACTCTATGGAGATCTCAAATCGGGTTCCCGACCGTATCTCGGGAACTGCACAGTGGACGCGAACACGCAAAGAATCTTTAAGTGTGTATCAAGTTGTCGGCTTATTAGTACCAGTCAGCTGCATGCATTGCTGCACTTCCACATCTGGCCTATCAACCCGGTCGTCTAGCCGGGAGCCTCTCGGGAACAAGTCCCATGGAAACCTCATCTTGAAGCGTGCTTCCCGCTTAGATGCTTTCAGCGGTTATCACTTCCGAACGTAGCTAATCAGCGGTGCCCTTGGCAGGACAACTGACACACCAGAGGTTCGTCCATCCCGGTCCTCTCGTACTAGGGACAGCCCTTCGCAAGTTTCCTACGCGCACAGAGGATAGGGACCGAACTGTCTCACGACGTTCTAAACCCAGCTCGCGTACCGCTTTAA
>NZ_BOPU01000002.1:0-18045 GCF_017312765.1 Phycicoccus sp. DTK01
GATCATCCAGCCACCAGCGCTCGAGTGTCAGCGATGTCCTGTCACATCACCTGTCAGGCATGTCCTGGCACACCACAGTCGGGATGACGACGATCTTCACACACGTTCGCGGGTGGTGCGGGGGCCGCTCAGTCGTCGGTGAGGGTGAGGTGCACGCCGCCGACGAGGGCGGAGGAGAGGTTGTAGAGGAACGCCCCGAGGGTGGCGATCGCGGTGATGAGGATGACGTCGACGACCGCGATGACGATCGAGAGCGACACCACGCGGGTGAAGCCGACGAAGTCGAGGATGTCGAAGCGCGTGCCGCCGTCCTGGATCACCGAGCCGATGACGCCGTTGACCTTGTCGAAGACGCCCATTGCGTCGAGGACGGTCCACAGGACCACCGTCGCGACGACGAGGGCGATGCCCAGCGCCACCGACAGCAGGAACGACATCTTCATCGCCGACCACGGGTCGATGCGCGCTACGGTCAGCTTGACGCGGCGCGACGACGCGGGCCGGGGAGCCGGCTTCGTCGCCGTAGCGGCCGTGGACCCGGAGCCCGCGGCCTCGCGACCGGCGGCGGGCACGGCCTCGCGGCCGGTCGGGACCGGACGGGTGGCGTCACGCTGCATCGTGGCAGCCTCCTGGCGGGCCGGGCGCGCGGCACCCGACGGACGGGCGGGACGCCCGGCGCTGTCTGCGGTGCTCACTCACGACCTCCTCGGTCTGCGTCGTCGTCCGACGAGTCGTCGGTCGACGTCGGGTCCGACGGTACGGCATCCTCCGCCGGGGCTGCGACCTCGCCACCCGGGGTCTCGACAGTCGTGACCACCTCGTCACCCGCGCCCTCGCCGGCGGCCTCCTCGGCCGCTTCGACGGCCTCCTCGACCTCCTTCTCGGGGTTGCGCGTGACGGCGACGATCGCGTCGTTGCGGCCCGGCTTGGCGAACTGCACGCCCATCGTGTTGCGGCCGGTCAGGCGCACCTCGTCGACGCGCGAGCGCACGATGTTGCCCTTCTCGAAGACGACGAGCACCTCGTCGCCCTCGTCGACGGTCAGGGCCCCGACGAGGTCGCCGCCCTTGTCGGACAGCTTCGCGACCGCGACACCGAGGATGGCGCGCCCCTTGACGTTCCACTCCGACGCCTTGGACCGCTTGGCCAGGCCCGACTCGAAGACGACGAAGACGTCCGGGTCCTCGCCGTCGGCGACCACCGACATCGAGAGCAGCTCGTCGCCGTCGCGGAACTTCATGCCGGTGACGCCGGAGGTCGCGCGGCCCATCGGGCGCAGCGTGGCGTCGTCGGCGTGGAAGCGCACCGACTGCCCCTTGCGCGAGACGAGCATGAGGTCGTCCTCGGCCTCGACCAGCCCGACGCCGACCAGCTCGTCGCCGTCGCGCAGGTTGACGGCGATGAGGCCGCCGGCCCGCGGGCTGTCGTACTCCGAGAGGCGGGTCTTCTTGACCAGGCCGGCCCGCGTCGCGAGGAGCAGGTACGGCGCGTCCTCGTAGGAGCGGATGGCCAGCACCTGGGCGATCTCCTCGCCCGGCTGGAAGGCCATGAGGTTCGCGACGTGCTGGCCCTTGCCGTCACGGCCGGCGTCCGGCAGCTCGTACGCCTTGGCGCGGTAGACCCGGCCGAGGTTGGTGAAGAACAGCAGCCAGTGGTGCGAGGTCGTCGTGAAGAAGTGGTCGACCATGTCCTCGCCGCGCAGGGCCGCCCCGCGCACGCCCTTGCCGCCGCGCCGCTGCGAGCGGTACGCGTCGACCCGGGTGCGCTTGGCGTAGCCGCCGCGGGTGATGGTGACGACCACGTCCTCCTCGGGGATGAGGTCCTCCATCGACATGTCGCCGTCGGTCGGCATGATCGTCGTGCGGCGGTCGTCGCCGAACTTGTCGACGATGGCGCGCAGCTCGTCGGAGACGATGTCGCGCTGGCGGCCGGGCGTCGCGAGGATGTCCTTGAAGTCCTCGATCTGCGCCTGCAGCTTGTCGTGGTCGTCGATGATCTTCTGCCGCTCGAGGGCCGCGAGGCGCCGCAGCTGCAGGTCGAGGATGGCCCGCGCCTGGATCTCATCGATCTCGAGGAGCTCGATGAGGCCGTTGCGCGCCTCCTCGACGGTCGGGCTGCGGCGGATGAGCGCGATGACCTCGTCGAGCATGTCGAGCGCCTTGAGGTAGCCGCGGAGGATGTGGATCTCCTCCTCGGCCTTGCGCAGCCGGTAGGCCGTGCGCCGCTGGATGACGTCGATCTGGTGCTCGCACCAGTAGCGGATGAACGCGTCGATCGGCAGCGTGCGCGGCACGCCGTCGACGAGGGCGAGCATGTTCGCGCCGAACGTCGTCTGCAGCTGGGTGTGCTTGTAGAGGTTGTTGAGCACGACCTTGGCCACCGCGTCGCGCTTGAGCACGATGACGAGGCGCTGGCCGGTGCGGCCCGAGGTCTCGTCGCGGATGTCGGCGATGCCCGCGAGCCGGCCGTCCTTGACGTGCTCGGCGATCTTCTGCGCGAGGCTGTCCGGGTTGACCTGGTAGGGCAGCTCGGTGACGACGAGGCACTGCCGGTTGTGGATCTCCTCGACCTCGACGACCGCCCGCATGATGATCGAGCCGCGGCCCGTGCGGTAGGCATCGTCGATGCCGCGGTGGCCCATGATGAGCGCCCCGGTCGGGAAGTCCGGCCCCGGGATGGTCTTCATGACCGCCTCGAGCGCCTCCTCGCGGCCGGCGTCGGGGTGGCGCAGCATCCACTCGGCGGCCGCGGCGACCTCGCGCAGGTTGTGCGGCGGGATCTGCGTCGCCATCCCGACCGCGATGCCGGCGCTGCCGTTGACGAGCAGGTTCGGGAAGCGGGAGGGCAGGACCTCCGGCTCGAGCGTCTTGCCGTCGTAGTTCGGCTTGAAGTCGACGGTCTCCTGCTCGATGTCGCGGACCATCTCCATCGACAGCGGCGCCATCCGGCACTCGGTGTACCGCGGCGCGGCGGCCGGGTCGTCACCGGGGGAGCCGAAGTTGCCCTGGCCCTGGACGAGCGGGTAGCGCAGCGACCAGTCCTGGACGAGCCGGACGAGGGCGTCGTAGATCGCGCTGTCGCCGTGCGGGTGGTACTGGCCCATGACATCGCCGACGACGCGGCTGCACTTGTTGAAGCCGCGGTCGGGGCGGTAGCCACCGTCGTACATCGCGTAGAGCACGCGACGGTGCACCGGCTTGAGGCCGTCGCGCACGTCGGGCAGCGCGCGGGAGACGATGACCGACATCGCGTACTCGATGTACGAGCGCTGCATCTCGGTGTTGAGGTCGATCGGCTCCGTGCGGTCGGTCTCGACGGGCTGGTCGGTCATGGAGGTCCTTGCCTAGCGGGTCGTCAGGGGAGGTCGTGGGGGACGCGCGGCGTCAGATGTCGAGGAACCGCACGTCGCGCGCGTTGCGCTGGATGAACGAGCGCCGGCTCTCGACGTCCTCGCCCATGAGGATCGAGAAGATCTCGTCGGCCGCGGCGGCGTCGTCGAGCGTCACCTGGAGGAGCACCCGCTGGTCGGGGTCCATCGTGGTCTCCCACAGCTCCTGGTAGTCCATCTCGCCGAGACCCTTGTAGCGCTGCACCGGGTTGTCCTTCGGCAGGCGGCGGCCCTTGGACTGGCCCTCCGCGATGAGCGCGTCGCGCTCGCGGTCGGTGAAGGCGAACTCGTGCGCCGCGTTGCTCCACTTGAGGCGGTACAGCGGCGGCTGCGCGAGGTAGACGTAGCCGGCCTCGATGAGCGGCTTCATGAACCGGAAGAGCAGCGTGAGCAGCAGCGTCCGGATGTGCATGCCGTCGACGTCGGCGTCGGCCATCAGCACGATCTTGTGGTACCGCGCCTTCTCGATGTCGAAGTCCTCGCCGATGCCGGTGCCGAACGCCGAGATGAGCGCCTGCACCTCCTGGTTGGCGAGGGCCTTGTCGAGGCGCGCGCGCTCGACGTTGAGGATCTTGCCGCGGATCGGGAGGATCGCCTGGGTGTGCGGGTTGCGCCCGCGCACCGCCGAGCCTCCGGCGGAGTCGCCCTCGACGATGAACACCTCGGACACGGCCGGGTCCTTGGCCTGGCAGTCACGCAGCTTGCCGGGCAGGCCGCCGGACTCCAGCACCCGCTTGCGGGTGGCCTCGCGGGCCTTGCGCGCGGCCATCCGGGCCGTCGCCGCCTGGATCGCCTTGCGGACGATCTCCTTGCCCTCGTTCGGGTGGCGCTCGAGCCAGTCGCCGAACTCCTCGGTCATCGCGCGCTGGACGAAGCCCTTGACCTCGGAGTTGCCGAGCTTGGTCTTGGTCTGGCCCTCGAACTGCGGCTCGCCGAGCTTGACGCTGATGACGGCGGTCAGGCCCTCCCGGACGTCGTCACCGGTGAGGTTGTCGTCCTTCTCCTTGAGCTGGTTCTGCTTGCGCGCGAAGTCGTTGACGAGCTTGGTCAGCGCCGCGCGGAAGCCCTCCTCGTGGGTGCCGCCCTCGTGGGTGTTGATGGTGTTCGCGTAGGTGTGGACGGACTCGGAGTACGCGGTCGTCCACTGCATCGCGAGCTCGAGGGAGAGGCTGCGCGCCTCGTCCTCGACCTCGATCGCGATGACGTCGGGGTGCACCGGCTCGCTGCGCTTGGACGCGACGAGGTGGTCGACGTAGTCGACGAGGCCGTTGTCGTAGCGGTAGGAGACCGAGCGGGCCGTCGTCGTGCGGGCCGTGCCGTCGGCGCCGGCGTCCTCGCTGTCCTCGACGACCGTGATGTCGGAGTCGACGCCGTCGAGGTCGGGCTCGCCCTCGCCGGCGGCCTCGGTGACGCGCTCGTCGACGAGGTTGATCGTCAGGCCCTTGTTGAGGAACGCGTACTGCTGGAAGCGCGAGCGGATCGTCTCCCAGTCGTACTCGGTCGTCTCGAAGATCTCGGGGCTCGCCCAGAACGTGATGGTCGTGCCGGTGCGGTCGGTCTCCTCCATCTGCGTGAGGGGGCCGGTGGGCACGCCGTGGTCGAAGGACATCCGGTGCGCGTGACCCTTCTGGCGCACGCAGACGTCGAGGCGCGTGGAGAGCGCGTTGACGACCGAGGAGCCGACGCCGTGCAGGCCGCCGGAGACCTTGTACCCGCCGCCGCCGAACTTGCCGCCCGCGTGCAGCTGGGTGAGGACGAGCTCGACCGCGCTCACGCCCTCGGTCGGGTGCATGTCGGTGGGGATGCCGCGGCCGTTGTCCTTGACCCGGACCGCGCCGTCCTCCATGAGGATGACGTCGATGGTGTCGGCGTAACCGGCGAGGGCCTCGTCGACCGCGTTGTCGACGATCTCCCAGACGAGGTGGTGCAGGCCGCGCTCGCCGGTGGAGCCGATGTACATGCCCGGGCGCTTGCGGACGGCCTCGAGCCCCTCGAGCACGGTGATCGCGGAGGCGTCGTAGGCGGGGCCGGCGACCGGGGTGGCCTGCTCCTCCTGCGGCGGGACCACGGGGTCCTCGGCGGGCACGTCGGGGGTGTCGGGCTGGTCGGCCACGGGGCTCCTTCGTCGGCTGGCTCCGGGGGGCGTGCACGCCCGACCGGTGCTCATGGCGCGCGCCCACGGGCTGGTCACCCACGGGCGCGCTGTTGCCGCCCATCCTACCGCTCGGGGCCGACAGATCACCCGCTGGGAGGCCCGTGGCGCCGGTTCTCACCGATTTTCGAGGGTGTCCACGACTCCCCACACGCAACCCGGGCTCCCAGCGGCGCTGAGCGGCCTTCCTCGGGCTCGTCCGCGCCGGGGGTCAGCACGCGGCGCCGTGCACGTCCGCGACGCTCGGCCGGACCCGCACGACGGCCGGTTCGGTGACCCGCGCCGCGGCCAGCCCGTCGAGGAGCGTGGCCAGGTGGGGCCGGGTCGCGTCGACGACGACGAGGCCGTCGCGGGTCGCCGCGGCGGTGACGGCGGCGAGCACGGCGGGGTCGTCGGTGTAGAGCACCTCGCCGAGGCCGGCGAGCTCGTCGAGGGTGCGGGGGCCGAGCGTCGTCGGCAGCGGCACCGTCGAGCGGACGAGGTCGAGCAGGTCGCGGTGCTCGAGGGCGTGCCGGGCCAGGGCGCTGCCGTGGAGGTCGATGACCTGCCGGTACAGCGCGGGGTCGGCCGCTCCCAGGAGGATGAGCTGCGCGAGGACCGCGCGCCCGACGCGCTCCGCGACGGCGGCGTCGTCGTGCGCGGGGTCGGTCAGGGCGTCGCGCCGGTCGTCGACGAGCACGGTGCAGAAGGTCAGCCAGTCCGGGACGAGGGCGGACGGGCCCTCCTCGGCGAGCATCCCGCCGACGTAGCGGCGGTGGCCCTCGTGGTGGTCGGGACCGGTCTCGAGCGGCAGGACGGCGGCGACGGCGCGCACGCCCGAGACCGTCGTGCGCAGCGGCAGCACCGCGAGCGGGTCGACGCCCAGGCGCTGGCGGCACCACTCGGCCTGCTGCGCGGCGGGGCGCTCCCACAGAGTTGTGCCGCCGGAGACGAGGACGCCGTCGACCTCGACCGCGACCGGCAGCTGGTCGATGATGTCGAGCACCTGCTCGAGGACGGTCTCGGGGGTGCACCAGGTGCGGGTGGCGCGACGCGGGTGCAGGCGGATCTGGGTGCCGGGCCGCTCGAGCGGCTCGTCGGCGAGGGTGACGAGGACGGTGCCGTCGGGCAGGCCGACCCAGCGCATCGTCGGGGCCATCGGGACCAGCGCCGAGCGGGTCACGAGCTCGACGACGTCGGCGACGCCGAAGGCCGTGAGGAGCGAGGTCTCGTAGCGGCGCAGGCCCTCGCGGACCTGGCCGTGCTCGGCCGTGGCGGGCGCGGCGCTCAGCCAGCGCACCTCCTGCGGCGTGAAGCCCACCCCGTCGTCGTGGACGACGAGCGGGCCGCCGCCGGTGGCCGAGGTGACGCGCACCCGGCCCACGTGCGAGGGGTCGACCCGGCGCCGCGCCTCGATGCCGACGAGCGCGCTGGCGAGCAGGTCGCGCATCGGGCCGCGGCCGCCGGGCCCACCGTCACCGGAGCGCGCGCCCCCGGGGTCGCGGGGGTCGCGCGCGGGGTGGCCGGGGTCGCGGCCGGGGGCGTGGTCGTTCACGTCGGAGTCCGTTCCGATGGGCGGCGACCGGCGGATGGTGGTCACCGTGGGCGAAGGTTTCTCCCACGGTGCCCGCGCGCCGTCGCCAACCGCTGCCGCTCGCGGCCCGGCTCCCCCCGACGTCCCGGGAGTCCGGCCGAACGAACGACCCGCCGCTCCTGCGGCGGTCCCCCCGCAGGTCAGCCGTCCGTGTGGGGGCGCAGGGTGCGCTCGAACAGGTCGCGGACGTCGTCGGTCAGGGCCGGCTCGGGCACGACGACGTCGACCTCCGGCACCGCGCAGCGCACGCCGTAGCAGTACGCGTCCGGGTACTCGCGCTCGACGCCGGCGGCGAGCATCCGCAGGCGGTCGGTGGCGATGAGGTCGTGCCAGGCACGGTTGTCGGGCTCGGGCAGCTCGCCGAGGACGACCGTGCGGGTGCGGGTGCGACCGGCGAACCCGCCGGTGCGCCTGACCTCGAGCTCGGTCCCGGGCGCCGGCGCCTCCGGCGCGTCCGGGGTGGGGGCGGGGGCATCCGGGGCCGGCGTGCCGGGCGCCTGCGGGGCGGGGGAGCCGGGCGCGGGGGCGTCCGTCCCGACCTCGACGCCGACACCGCTCCATGCGACGCGTACGGCCTCCGCCTCCCGCGAGCCCTCGCCGTACCGCGCGGTGGCGGCGGCCAGCGTCAGCCCGGCGAACGTCGCGAAGTCGCAGTCGGCGCGGATCTCGCCGACGATCGTGTCGAACCAGACCTGTCCGGCGACCTCCCAGGCGTTGCCGCCGAGCGCGACCGCAAGGTCGTGGAAGGCCTTGTTCGGGATGCCGGAGTTGATGTGGACGCCGCCGTTGTCCTCGGAGGTCTCGACGTAGTCGCGCAGGTGCGCGGGCTGCGGGTCCTTGCCCAGGCGCGGGTCGTCGTAGGCGGTCCCGGGGGCGGCCATCGAGCGCAGCGCCACGCCCTGGACACCCGGCGCGAGGAGGTCGGCGCCGATGAGCCAGTCGGCAGCGGCGGCGTCCTGGCCGAGCGAGTGCTGCTTGACGAGCACGCCGAAGACGTCGGACACCGACTCGTTGAGCGCCCCGGACTGCCCCTGGTAGTTCAGGCCCGCCGTGTACTGGGTGACGCCGTGCGCGAGCTCGTGGCCGATGACGTCGAGGCTGCGGGTGAACCCGAGGAACACCTCGCCGTCACCGTCGCCGAAGACCATCTGGGCGCCGTCCCAGAAGGCGTTGTCGTAGTCGCGCCCGTAGTGGACGGTGGCGACGAGAGGCAGGCCCTTGCCGTCGAGGGAGTTGCGCCCGTACGCCTCCTGCCACAGCTGCCACGTGGCGCCGAGGCCGTCGTAGGCCTCGGTGACGGCGGTGTCGGCGGTGGCCGGGTCGCCCTCGCCGCGCACCTTCACCCCGGGCAGGGTCGTGCCCTGCTGGGCGTCGTGGACGGTGCGCTGCGGCCCGTCGGCGCTCCCGGCCGCCCCGCCGGGCAGCGTCGTCCCGCCGGGACGCGCCTCGGCGGTGACCCGCCCGCGCCGGAGCGCGGCGTCGCTGCGCAGCGTGGCGTCGGCGCGCTGCGCGACGTGGTCGTCGCCGGAGGCCGCGAGCGCGGCGAGCAGGTACGGCGGGACGATCGAGCAGCGGGCGGGCGAGTGCGTCATCCCTCCACGATGGACCCGCCCACCGACAGCCGCGACCCGACGGGTTGGCCGCGGCGGGTGGTCAGCGGCGCAGCGCCGCGGCCATCTGCTCCTGCGCGAGGTCGGAGTGGAACAGCTCGCCCGACATCCGCGCCATCGCCTCCCCGTCGCGCTCGAAGGAGGCGAGGAGGTCGGCGTTGAGGATCTGCTTGGCCGCGGTCAGCCCCTGCCGGGCGCCGGCCCGCAGGTCGTCGAGGACGGCGCCGACCGTCGCGTCCATCCCGGCCTCGTCGGCGACGTGGGTGACGAGCCCTTGGGCGCGGGCCTCGGCGGCGGTGAAGACGCGGCCGGTGAGGAACCAGTCGGCAGCCGAGCGCGGGGTGAGGCGGTGCCGCAGCGGGATGGAGATGGTGGCGGCCGCGAGCCCGAGGCGGACCTCGGTGAGGGCGAAGCCCACGTCGTCGCGACAGACGACGACGTCGGCGGAGGCGACGAGCCCGATGCCGCCGGCGCGCACCGGGCCGTCGAGCCGGGCGACGACCGGCACCGGCAGCGCGGCGATGCGGCGCTGGACGTCGACGATGGCGCGGGCCTGCTCGGTCATGTCGACGGTCGCCGCCTCCTTGAGGTCGGCGCCGGCGCAGAAGACGCGATGGCTCGAGCGCAGGAGGACGGCGTGGACCGACTCGTCCTGCGCGACCTCGGCCAGCCGGTCGCGCAGGTCGGCGAGCAGGCGGCGCGAGAGCGCGTTGCGGTTGGCCGGCGAGTCGAGGGTGAGGACCGCGACCCGGTCCTCGTCGTCACGGCGGACCAGGGGGGCGACGTCGGCATCCACGGGCCGACCCTAGCCGCCGGACGCCGTGGCTCAGGGGGCGGTCGTCACCCGGAAGACCGGGAAGCCGGGGGCGGCCGCGGCGAGCTCGGCGTCGGTCGAGTCCTTCGAGAGGCCCTCGACGAACCGGCCGACCTCCCAGCCCCAACGCCGCAGGTAGACGCGCAGGACCGCAGGGCGTTCCTCGACCGGGACCTCGACGAGGCGCACCCGCTCGGTCCGGCGCCCGAGCCGCAGCTCGGCCTCGGGGTTCGCGCGCACGTTGCGTACCCACTCGGTGACGCCGCGCGGGGCGACGAGATAGCGCTCGTCGTCGAGCGGCATGAGGTTGACCGGCGTGCTGCGCGGCAGGCCGGAGCGCCGGCCGGTGACCGTGAGGACGCGGGAGCCGAGCAGGCTGATGCCGCGGGCGGTCAGCCAGCGGACGAGCGCGTTGAAGGCGGCGTCCATCCGGGTGTCGGGGCGGACGTAGCGGTCGGCGGAGGGGTGGTGGGCGGTCACGGTCATCGGCTCCTCAGGAAGTGAGAGCGGTGCTCTCGTTATGTGTGGAGTGTGCGCCCGGGTCGTGTGCGCTGTCAAGAGCAGTGCTCTCGTTTGTGTGGTTGGATAATCCCGTGCCTTCCACTTCCCGCGCCGAGCGCCGTCGCGACCTCGAGACGCGCATCGTCGAGGTCGGCCGGCGGCACCTGGCGACGGAGGGCGCCGCGGGGCTGTCGCTGCGGGCGGTGACGCGCGAGCTGGGGATGGTCTCGTCGGCCGTGTACAGGTACGTCGCCAACCGGGACGAGCTGCTGACGCTCCTCGTCGTCGACGCCTACACCGAGCTGGCCGACGCCGTCGACGCGGCGGTCGCCGCGGCCGGTGACCGCCCGTGGGACGAGCGGGTCGTCGTCGCCGGCACGGCGTTCCGCGCCTGGGCGGTCGGCGACCCCTCGCGGTACGCGCTGCTCTACGGCAGCCCGGTGCCCGGGTACGAGGCGCCGGCCGAGCGGACCGTCGAGCCCGGCACGCGCGTGACGTTCGCCTTGCTCAAACTGCTCGCGGAGGGCGTCGAGGCGGGTGCGGTGTCGCCGGTCAGCGCGGTGCCGGTCGACGCGCCGCTGCTGGAGGCATCCGGCGGAACGGCCGGGCCGGATCGAGCGAGTGGGCTGGTCGCGGACCTGCACCGGCTCTGCGACGAGACCGGGCTGCCGGGCGGCCCGGACGTCATGGGGCGCGCGCTGCTGCTCTGGGCGGTGCTCGTCGGCGGCACGAGCCTCGAGGTCTTCGGCCAGTACGGGCGCGACACCCTGACCGACCCCGGCGCCCTCCTCGAGCACCAGCTGCGCCTCACCCTCGCTCACCTGCGCACCCCCGCCTGACGCCCCTCCCACCCCCGGCTCTTCCCCACTGATTGCGAGTTGAGCCGCTCGACACGCCGCCGGACGGCGTGTCGAGCGGCGGAACTCGCAAGAAGTCGATGGGTGTGAGGGTCCGGGACGAAGGGGTCCGGTCAGCCGTAGGTGTCGCGGGGGCCGCGACCGTCCTGCACCCGGCGACGGCCGCGCGACCAGGTCGGCGCGCTCGGGCCGACGACGCGCAGCTCGGTGACCGTGCCCTCGCCGACCTCGTCGGTGAGCCGGGTCATCAGCGTGTTCTCGAGCAGCCGCAGCTGCGTCGCCCAGGCGGTCGAGTCGGCCCGGATGGTGAGGACGCCGTCGACGAAGTCCGTCGGCTGGCAGTGCGCCGAGATGTCGGGCCCGACGATGCCGGGCCACCGGCCGATGACCGAGCCGACGGCGACGTCGGCGCCCCAGCCCCGGTCGTTGACGAACCGGTCGATCTGGTCCGACAGCAGCTGCGGGTCGCGTCCCGAGCGCTTGCGGCCGCCGGGGACGTCCTTCGCGCGGCGGCGCGGCTTGAGGCCCGGTCGCAGACCCTTCGCCCGGGCCGCGGCGCGGGCGCGGGCCAGCGCCTCGGCCGCCGCGAGCCCCTCCTCGACCTCGGGCGCCCCGTCGGCGGCGAACCCGGTGGCGGCGTCGTCGCCGTCCTCGACCGGGAGCTGCGGCGTCGGCGCACCGGGCGGCGAGGCATCCGGGCCCTGGTCGGGCTGCTCCCCCCGAGAACCTGTCGCTTCCCCCGGGAACGGTTCCCGGGGAGAGCGCGGCCGTATCGGGTCACCCGATACGCGTGGGTCAGGAGGGGTCGGCACCGTCGGCCTCCGCGACCTGCTCGCCCTCGTGCACGCCGTCGTCCTCGGCAGCGCCGGCGCGCCCGCCTGCCGCGGGCTCCTCGTCGGTCTCGACGGTACCGAGCGTGACCCTGCGCGTCGCACCGGCGAGCGAGGCCGGGACGTCGGCGGGGACCGCGGCCGTCACGAGCACCTGCTCGGCGTCGGCGACCATCGCGGCCAGCCGCTCGCGGCGGCCTGCGTCGAGCTCGGCGAAGACGTCGTCGAGGACGAGCACCGGGTCGTCGCCGAGGTCGGTGCGCAGCAGCTGGAAGGCCGCGAGCCGCAGCCCGAGCGCGAACGACCAGGACTCCCCGTGGCTCGCGTACCCCTTGGCCGGCAGCTCCCCGAGGGTGAGGAGCACGTCGTCGCGGTGGGGCCCGACGAGGCAGACGCCCCGCTCGACCTCCTGGTCCCGCACCTCGGCGAGGCTCGCGACCACCTCCTCGTGCAGCTCGGCGACCTCGGGCACCTCACCGGCCGCGATGCGCCCCGCCGTCGCCTCGCGCAGGGAGGAGCGGTAGGCGACCCGGGCGTCCGACTGCCCGTTGCTCACCTCGTCGTAGGCCTTGGTCAGGTAAGGCGCGAGGTCGCGCAGGAGGCGAAGCCGTGCGTAGAGCAGCTGCGAGCCGACCCCGGCGAGCTGCTGGTCCCACACCGACAGGGTGTGCAGCGCGCTCGCCGCCTCCGACGCCGGGTCGAGCGCCTCGGCGCCCGGGCGCGGCCGCCGCCCGCGCGCCCGGCGCGAGAGGTAGGGCTGCGCGGACTTGAGGAGGGCCGAGCGCTGCTTGACGATGCGGTCGTACTCCTGGCGCACCCCGGCCCACCGCGGCTGGCGCGCGACGAGGAGGTCGTCGAGGAAGCGCCGGCGCTCGCCTGGGTCGCCCTTGACCAGGGCGAGGTCCTCCGGCGCGAAGAGCACCGTGCGCAGCGTGCCGAGCACCTCGCGCGGCCGGACCGGCGAACGGTTGAGCCGGGCCCGGTTGGCGCGGCCGGGCGTGATCTCGAGCTCGACCATCGTCTCGCGTCCGTCACGGACCACCGCGCCGCGCACGACCGCCCGCTCGGCGCCGAACCGGACGAGCGGCGCATCCGTCGCCACCCGGTGGCTGGAGAGCGAGGCGAGGTACCCGACGGCCTCGACGAGGTTGGTCTTGCCCTGCCCGTTGAGCCCGACGAGGGTCGTCACGCCCGGCCCGAGCGGGAGCTCGGCCCGCTCGTAGCTGCGGAAGTCCCCGAGGGAGAGGTGCCGGACGAACACTCCCCGAGACTAGTGCGCGGCCCGCCGCGGTATCACCGGGCCGGTGCCGTGCCTCCTCCCGCCGAGCGCACCGGACGCCCCGGTGCCCGCACCCAGGAGGCACGGATGACCCACCCCTCGCTCGGCACCAGCCGCCGCACCCTCGTCGGAGCCCTCGGGCTCGGCACCCTCGGCACCCTCGGCCTCGCGACCGCGGCGCAGGCCGCCACCCCGGCCGGGCTCGTCGTCCCGCCGGACGCCCTCGCCTCCGGCGGCTGCGACCTGTACCTCGTCGCGGACGGCATCGCGGGCGACGCGCAGGCCGAGCGCTTCCCCGGCGCCGTCGAGCTGCTCGCCCTCGACTGGGGTGTCAAGGCCACGCGCACCACCACCGGCGCCGGCTCCTCCGCCGGCCGGCCGGCCGGTCGCCGGCGATGTTCGGCTCGCGGCGTTCTCGTCGTCGGCCTCGCCCCAGCTGCTCCGCCGGCTCGTGACCGGTCGGACGGTGCGCAGCGCCGTCGTCCACGTCGTGCGGACCGGCGAGAACCCCGTCGAGACGATGACCCTCGCCTTCACCGACGTCGTGCTCATCGGCTATGAGGTGATGTCGAGCGCCGGCCTGCCGGTCGACGTCGTGTCGTTCGCGATGGGCGGGGTCACCGAGACCTGGACGCCCCGGAACCCCGACGGCTCGACCGGTACGCCGGTGTCCGTGACCTGGGACCTGCGCTCCGGCCGGGTGGCCTGAGCCCGCGCCCCGCGGCGGCAGGTGTCAAAGGTCGGTGCGCTTGGCGGCCGACTTCTTCGCGGCGGCCTTGCGGGCGGTGCCCTTCGTCGCGGCCTTCTTGACGTCCGCGGCGCGCTTGGCCGGCGTGCTCGTGGCGTCCTCGCCGCCGCGCAGGGCCTCGCCCTCGGCGACGGTCATCACCTGGTGGCCGCCGAACTGGCCGCGCAGCGCCGCGACGGCCTGCATCGAGGGGGAGGTGTGCTGGCGCGAGGCGAAACGGGCGAAGAGCGAGGCCGAGATGACGGGCATCGGCACGCCGAGCTCGATGGCCTCCTCGACCGTCCAGCGACCCTCGCCGGAGTCGACCGTGTAGTCCGAGACGTCCTCGAGGCTCGGGTTGTCCTCGAGCGCGGCGACCATGAGGTCGAGCAGCCAGGAGCGCACGACCGTGCCGCGGCTCCAGGCCTTGAAGGCACCGGGGACGTTCTCGACGATGTCCTTCTTCTCGAGCAGCTCGTAGCCCTCGGCGTAGGCCTGCATGAGGCCGTACTCGATGCCGTTGTGGACCATCTTCGTGTAGTGCCCGGCGCCGACCTTGCCGGCGTGGACGAAGCCCTCGTCGCGCGGGCCCTCGGGGCGCAGCGCGTCGAAGACGGGCATCGCCTTCTTCACGTTGGCCGCGGTGCCGCCGACCATGAGGCCGTAGCCGTTCTCGAGGCCCCAGATGCCGCCGGAGACGCCGCAGTCGAGGTAGCCGATGCCCTTGGCCTTGAGCAGCTTCTCGTGGACGGCGTCGTCGGTGAACTTGCTGTTGCCGCCGTCGATGACCAGGTCGCCCTTGTCGAGGAGGTCGGCGAGCTTCTCGATCGTCTCGGTCGTCGGGGCGCCGTGGGGGACCATCACCCAGACCACGCGCGGGCCCTCGAGCTGCTTGACCATGTCGGCGAGCGAGCGGGCGTCCGACACCTGGCGGTTGCGGTCGTACCCGACGACCTCGTGGCCCGCGCGGCGCAGACGCTCGCGCATGTTGCCGCCCATCTTGCCGAGGCCGACCAGTCCGAGCTGCATCCGAAGGCTCCTTCGTCGAGGTGTCGCAGGTGTCCGTCCCGAAGGCTACGCCGCCCGCCACCGGCCCGGTGGGGGCGGCTGCGGGTCAGGACGCGAAGCGGACC
The DNA here is from genome assembly GCF_017312765.1 of Phycicoccus sp. DTK01. Lineage (NCBI taxonomy): Bacteria > Bacillati > Actinomycetota > Actinomycetes > Micrococcales > Intrasporangiaceae > Phycicoccus > Phycicoccus sp. DTK01. The sequence continues at coordinate 14,865 of NZ_BOPU01000002.1, forward strand.
GGCATGAGGACGTACCGGTACGAGGTGTCGGCCTCGCCGTCGGCGCTCTCCTGGCCGCTGAGCACGGCCGGGCGCGAGGCCTGCGTGAAGGAGATCCGCGACCAGTCGGTGCCGACGACGCCGAGGCCGTCGAGCAGGTACTGGGGGTTGAAGGCGATCTCGATGTCGGGACCGGTCAGGGCGCACTCGACCGCCTCGGACGCCTGGGCGTCGTCACCGGTGCCGGCCTCGATGGCCACCTGGTCGCCCGAGAAGCGAAGGCGCACAGGGGTGTTGCGCTCGGCCACGAGCGCGACGCGCTTGACGGCCTCGACGAGCTCGGCGGTGCGGACGACCGCGTCGGTCTCGGAGCTCGTCGGGAAGATCGAGGAGACCTTGGGGTACTCGCCGTCGAGGAGGCGGGTGGTCGTGCGGCGCCGGCCGGCCTCGAAGCCGGCGAGGCCGTCGCCGCCCGCGGTGGCGCCGAGGGCGACGTCGATGGAGCCGGCGGCGCCGAGGCTGCGGGCGGTCTCGCTCAGGGTGCGGGCCGGGACGAGGACGACGTGGCTCGCATCCGTGGCCGTCGGGTTCCAGGTCAGCTCGCGCATCGCGAGGCGGTAGCGGTCGGTGGCGAGCAGCGTCATCTTGTCGCCCTCGACCTCGACCCGGACGCCGGTGAGGATCGGGAGGGTGTCGCCGCGGTCGGCCGCGACCGACACCTGGGCGACCGCCTGGGTGAAGAGGTGGCCGTCGACCGACCCGGTGGGCTCGGGCGAGCTGGGGAGGGTCGGGTAGTCGTCGGCGGGCATCATCAGCAGGCTGAAGCGGGAGGCCCCGCACGTGACCTGGACCTTGCTGCCCTCGGCGACGACGTCGATCGGGCGGTCCGGCAGGTTGCGCGAGATGTCGGCGAGGAGGCGGCCGAGCACGAGGACGGTGCCGGCCTCGGAGACCTCGGCCGCGACGGTGACCCGGGCGGAGACCTCGTAGTCGAACGCCGAGAGGGTCAGGGTGCCGTCGTCGGAGGCCTCGAGCAGGATGCCGGCGAGCACCGGGACCGGCGGGCGCGCGGGCAGGCCACGGGCCACCCAGGTGACCGCCTCGGCGAGGACGTCGCGCTCGACGCGGAACTTCACGGCTACCACCCTTGTCCGGCGCGGACCAGCCGCCCCTGTCGTGCATCGGAGACCACACCGCACCGGCTCGGGACGCGCGACCGCGCCTCCCTCACGCGGGCGGGGTCCCTGACACTAGTGCACGTCCTCGGAGCGCACCATCCGCTCCGAGCGGGTGCTCGAGCCGATCATCGAGAGGTCGGGCCGGGGGTCGCCGTCCCCAGCACCTGGTCGGGGCGGACAGGGTGATTGAGGGATCTCGTCGTCGTGGTCGGAGGTGTGGATCCTGTGGACGGCGGGGCGTCGGCGCAGGTCATCGGCGCGGCGCGCGGTGTGGACGGACCGTGGACCGGTCGTGGAGAAGATCAACCGTCGTGTTGACGACGAGATCGCGTCCACAGGGCGTCCACGGGGGCGTCATCCGTCGTCCACGGCGTCGAGGCCGTCGTCCACAGTCGTCCACAGGCCTTGTGGACAAACCGTGGCGTGCGGGGCGTCGTGGCGGGGGTGGGGGCGAGTTGTCCACAGGCTTGTACCCAGCGGTGGATGACGGAGGGCCGGGTCGGGCGAACGGGGGGTGAACGACGGGTTCCGCGGCGCGACGCGGGCCAGCGTCCTCCCAGCCTTGGACGAAGGTTGTACACCGGTTGTGCACAACCTGTGGAGAACCCTGCGGACGACCGGGGGACGAGGTGTGGACCGGGTGGGGACGGCCGGCGGACTCCCGATCACCGCGCACGTGCGGGCTTTCCGTGGTCCGGACGGCGTGCGGACAGCGACAACCCGGCACGTGCGGGGTTGGGGTCCGGAACGGGCGCGGACAGCGATAAGCCCGCACGTGCGGGCCGTCCGTGGTCCGGACGGCGTGCGGACAGCGACAACCCCGCACGTGCGGGATCAGCAGGGCGCGACGGGACGACGGGACCCCAACGGCGTCGGGGAGGCCGACGCCGGGCGTCAGCGGGACTGCTGCTTGATCCGGTTGGTCAGCTCTGTGACCTGGTTGTAGATGGCGCGACGCTCGGCCATCAGCTGCCGGATCTTCTTCTCGGCGTGCATGACCGTCGTGTGGTCGCGGCCGCCGAACTGCTGCCCGATCTTCGGCAGCGACATCTCGGTCAGCTCGCGGCACAGGTACATCGCGATCTGCCGCGCCGTGACGAGCACGCGCGAGCGGGACTGGCCCTGGAGGTCCTCGATCGTCAGCCCGAAGTAGGCCGCGGTCTGCGCGATGATCGTCGCCGGCGTGACCTGGCTCGTCGAGTCGTCGGGGATGAGGTCGCGCAGGACGATCTCGGCGAGGCTCATGTCGACCGGCTGGCGGTTGAGGCTCGCGAAGGCCGTGACGCGGATGAGGGCGCCCTCGAGCTCGCGGATGTTCGTCGAGATCCGCGACGCGATGAACTCGTGCACGTCCTCGGGCACCGACAGGCGCTCCTGGATGGCCTTCTTGCGCAGGATGGCGATGCGCGTCTCGAGGTCGGGCGGCTGCACGTCGGTGAGCAGGCCCATCTCGAAGCGGCTGCGCATCCGCGCCTCGAAGCCGGTGAGCAGCTTCGGCGGGACGTCGCTCGTGATGACGACCTGCTTGCCGGCGTTGTGCAGGGTGTTGAACGTGTGGAAGAACTCCTCCTGCGTCTGCACCTTGCCCTGGAGGAACTGGATGTCGTCGATGAGCAGCACGTCGACGTCGCGGTAGCGGCGCTGGAAGTTGGCCGCCTTGTCGTCACGGATGCTGTTGATGAAGTCGTTGGTGAACTCCTCGGAGTTCACGTACCGCACCTTGACGTGCGGGAAGAGGTTGCGCGCGTAGTGCCCGATGGCGTGCAGCAGGTGGGTCTTGCCCAGCCCCGAGTCGCCGTAGACGAACAGCGGGTTGTACGCCTTGGCCGGCGCCTCGGCGACGGCGACGGCCGCGGCGTGCGCGAACCGGTTGCTCGCGCCGATGACGAAGGTGTCGAAGGTGTACTTGGGGTTCAGGCGCGTCAGCTCGATCTGCTCCGGCACCTGCGCGCCCGGCCGCGGCCGGCGCATCCCGGGGACCGCGACGAGGTCGCGGCCGGCTGCCCCCCTCGGCGGCGGGGGCG